>CAIVWG010000084.1 GCA_903909555.1 uncultured bacterium
ATCGAGGCCATGCTCACCACCATCGTCCAGGGCATCGCCGTCGACAGCTCGCGCGACGTGACCGGCCTCTCGAACCCCGTGCCAGCCATCCGCGTCGTGGAGCGCCCCGCCGCCGTGCGCGCGACGGGCAAGCGCGTCGTGGTGCGGGTCCCCTGCCGCGCCAACGAGCGGGCGATCTCCGGCGGCTACATCGTGGCCATCGACGAGACCGCCGAGACCGCGCTCTCGCTCGCCGTCGTGGGCACGCGGGAGCAGACCAACGGGAAACTCGGCGCCGAGGCGCGCTCGTGGTGGGAGTTCACCTTCGTCAACACCGCGCAGGAGGAGATCGACATCTTCGCCTCCGCCACCTGCATCAACTACGACTGGCTCGTCACCGACGAGAGCCCACGCTCCCGCGTCCGGATCAGCTGAGCGCGAGCACCTGGGCGAGGACACGGGCCGGCCGTCCCCCCGACTCCAGCGCCACGGCCAGCGCCCCCGGCACGTCGACGTCGTCGAGCAGGCGGGCGATCACCTCCCGCTCGGCGGACTCACTGTCGTCCAGGCGCCCGGCCGCCGCATGCAAGGCATCCAACTGCCCTTCCGCGGCGACGAGCTCGGCCGGTGAGTAGTCCCACTCCCCCGACCAGTTCCGGTTGAGGATCATGAGGCGCAGCGCGCTCGCCCGATGCTCCTTGAGCAGGTCCGCGACGAGCACGAGATTGCCCGTCGACTTCGCCATCTTCTCCCCCCCGATGCGCACGGTGCCCACCCGCATCCACGCGCGCGCGAACGGCGCCACTCCGGTCGCCGCCTCGGCCTGCGCCGCCTCGTAGGCATGGTGCGGGAAGGCGAGGTCGGCACCGCCGGCATGGATGTCGACGCTCGACCCGTAGTGCGACAAGACCATGGCGGTGCACTCCGCGTGCCAGCCCGGGCGCCCCTCGCCCCAGGGACTCGGCCATGCGGGATCGCCCCCCTGCGAACGTCGCCACACCGGAACGTCGAAGGGGTTCTCCTTCGCGGCGTCGTCGGGGTCCTCCCCGAACTCCACGAGCCGCGCGCGCGCCACCCCCGCATCGACTCCCGCCCGGGCCGGGACGTCGGCCCCGCGGAAGTACACGTTGCCACCCCGCTCGTACGCCGCTCCCCGCTCGAGCAGGGCCTGGGCGAGCCGTATGACGTCCCCGATGTGCCGGTGGGCACGGGGCTCGTGCTCCGGCCGCCGCACGCCGAGCTCGGACATGTCGTGCTCGAACGCGTACTGGTGGACTGCGGCGTACTCGTCGTACGGCGACCCCGCCCGGCGGGCAGCCTCGGTGAGGACGTCGTCGACGTCGGTGACGTTGCGGGTCACGACGGGCTGCAGATGGGCCGCGCGCAACGTGCGGACGAGCGCGTCCACCCACACGAAGGTGGCCGCGTGCCCCAGGTGCGTGACGTCGTACGGCGTCACGCCGCACACGTAGACGCGCGCAGGCCCGACGATGGGCAGCGCCTGGCCGCCGAGGCGCAGCGGTGCCGGGGGAAGGACGTCATGGCCCATGTCGGCAGCCTACGCACCCCGCCGGGAGGCCAGGACCTCGGCGGAGGTCCGGTAGGCCACGACGCACCAGACCACCGCGAGGAGGGGCAGGCACACGAGCGCCAGCACGTCGATGAGGCCGCTGCCGAGGAGGATCCCCAGGTCGGCGATCGCGATCTGGAGGGCACCGAGCGGGAACACGAAGCCCCACCAGCCGGGGTGGAAGGGGACGTCCCCCGATCGCCGCGCGCGGACGAGGTCGGCCAGGGCGTAGAGCAGCCACCACAGTCCCAGGCCCACGCCCATCGCGGTCACGATGGTCGCCACCCCCATCATCGACTCGTCGAGGATGCCCACGCTGATGCCCGACTCGATGAGCCGCGACAGGGAGACACCCATGAGGGCGGCGGGGGCGATGGGGATCCACATCGCGGGCAGCATCGCGGCCGGCAGCGGAGGCCGCAGCGCCAGCCGCGTGAGCAGGAGCGCGAGCATCGCGAGGTAGAGGACGAGGCCCACGCCGTAGAAGGCGCAGCCGACGGCGAAGAGCCACGTGGCCTGGTCAGGACGCGCGACCATCTGCGGGGCGATCGACAGCGCCACGATGAGGTTCATCGCCGGCGGGATCAGCCAGCCGCCATTGACGCCGCTGAGATCGTGGGCGCCGCGGGTCTGCTCCGATACCCACACCAGGCTGAGGATGACGGCGATCACGGCGCCCGAGACCATGAGGATGGCGGACACGACGAGCGCGGCCGTGATGCCTATCCACGCCGGGGTGATGGTCCCCCACGCTGCCGCGAGCAGGAGCAATCCCGCCGGGAACGTCGCGAGCATGGCGCCCCCGCCAGGATCGGAGATCTCCTCCAGGAACTCCGCACGGTGCCGCGGGCGCGACGCGTAGAGCGGAAGCAGGACGATGCCGAGCACCGAGGCCAGGATGAGCAGGCCCTGGGCGACGTACTCGAGCCAGGGCACGAACGCCGACTCCTGGCCGCAGGCGATGGCGAGGGCCGACGTGCCCATGACGGACCCGAACCACGCGGGGTTGTTCCGCAGCGAGGGGTCGGCCATGCGCTGACGGTAGCGACCCCGCGGGCTCGCGGACCGCAGCCACGTCCTAGCGTCGCGCTGTGGGTAGGCCTCTGGAGGAGCTCGTGCATCCCAGTTGGGTGCCCGTGCTCGACCCCGAGCGCGACACCCTCTCCGACCTCGGCGCGTTCCTCCGCGGCGAGACCGCGGAAGGTCACCGCTGGCTTCCCTCCGGCGAGAACATCCTGCGCGCCTTCACCACGCCCTTGGACGACGTTCGCGTCCTCATCGTCGGTCAGGACCCCTATCCGACACCGGGCCACGCGGTGGGACTGTCCTTCTCCGTCTCGCCGCAGACCCGGCCGCTGCCGCGCAGCCTCCAGAACATCCACCGGGAGCTCGTGGCCGACCTCGACGTCGCCCCGCCCACGAACGGCGATCTGTCGCCGTGGGTCGCCTCGGGCGTCATGCTGCTCAACCGCGTCCTCACCGTCCGCGCCGGCGAGCCGGGGAGCCATCGCGGACGCGGATGGGAGCGCATCACGGATGCCGCGATCCGCGGGCTGGCCGCACGCGATGCTGCGATGGTCGCCGTCCTGTGGGGCCGCGACGCGCAGTCGCTCGCCCCGCTTCTCGCGGATACGCCCGTCATCGCGAGCGCGCATCCGAGCCCCATGTCGGCCGACCGCGGGTTCTTCGGATCCCGGCCGTTCAGCCGGGCCAACGCAATCCTCGCCGAGCGCGGGGCCGCCCCGGTGGACTGGTCTCTCCCCTAGCGCGGCACGCCGACCAAGTCGGCCCGCTCGGCGAGGCAGTCGCGGACCGCGGACACGAATCCATCGACGTCGTCGTCGCCGATCTCCAGGCTCAGCGCGATGAAGCCCCGCCGTGCCATGTACCACCCGCGCTCGAGCAGGTCGAGGAAGAGCAGCTCGCGCAGCCGATCGTCGGCGGCCGCAAGATCCCGCGGTGATCGCACCGGGCCCGGGACCGGATGCAGGCCCACCATGGAGCCCCTGCCCGAGGCGCACCAGCCGTACGGCGACACCGCGGCCTGGAGTGCCTCGCGCAGGCGATCGCCCCGCGCATTGAGCGCCTCCAGCGCCTCCTCGTCGAGGACGCCCTCGACGCCGGCGATGCCCGCCGCCATCGTGAGGACGTTGTTGTTGAACGTCCCGGCGTGCGGAAGCGCCCCAGGCCGCGACGGGTCGAACATCTCCATGAGGTCGCGCCGGCCGCCGAAGGCCCCGAACGTGAGCCCGCCGCCGAGGTACTTCCCCAGCGTCATGAGGTCGGGCGTGATCCCGTAGGCCGCACCCGCGCCGTGCGGGCCGAGCCGCGAGGTCATGACCTCGTCGAAGACCAGGAGCGCGCCCGCGGCGCGCGCCTCGTCCGCGAGCATCTGCAGGTACGCCGCATCCCCGGGGATGCAGCCCGCGGATCCCATGACGGGCTCGATGAGGACCGCGGCGATCCGAGGGCCGTGCTCTCGCAGGGCTTCGCGCGACGCCTCGACGTCGTTGTAGTCCAGCAGGACGGTCTCGTACGGCGCATTGACCGGGGAGCCCCCTCCGCCGAAGTAGAGCAGGCCGCCGTGATAGCCACCCACGGCCACGGCGATCGCCGGCCGGCCCGTGGCCGCGCGCGCGAGGGACACCGCCATGAGGTTGGCCTCGGTGCCGGAATTGGTGAAGCGGACGAGTTCGAGCGCGGGGAATCGCCCGATGAGCAGGCGCGCCAGCCGGGCCTCGTAGGTGTTGTGGGCCGCGAGGCTCAGCCCGTCGTCCAGGGCCGTGCGGACGGCGTCGCGGATGACGTCGTTGCTGTGGCCGTAGAGCCCCGCGGTGTACTCCCCCAGCATGTCGACGTACTCCCAGCCGTCGACATCGACGATCCGGTTGGCCCACCCTCGCGCAGCACGCAGGGGGAAGGGGGCGTGGTGCAGGACCGTGCGGGTGTTGCCGCCGGGCATGACCTCGCAGGCCTCGGCGTGCATGCGAGCCCCGACGGGGCGGCAGTCGACGTAACGCTGGCGGGCGCGGTCGAGCCACTCATCGAGCGAGGGGGTCATGGAGACGGTCATGGATGTGCTCCTCCCTGGTCCTCATCAGCCAGGTCGGCGGGCGTCGACGGGACGTCCACGGCGTGCTCACGCAGCGCCTGCAGCGGCACGATCCGCAGTGCCGCCTCGTTGGTGGACGCGAGCACGACGGGGGTGCCCGCGCCGTCCCGGTAGGCCTGCAGCCACCGGGAGGCGCACACACACCAGCGGTCGCCTGGCTTGAGCCCGGGGAAGCGGTACTCCGGGCGCGGGGTCACGAGGTCGTTGCCGACCTCCTGTTGATGTGCGAGGAACTCTGCGGAGACGACGGCGCACACCGTGTGCGACCCGAGGTCGTCCGGGCCGGTCGAGCAGCAGCCGTCGCGGTAGAAGCCGGTGAGCGGATCCCGGCCGCACTCCTCGAGCGGGCCTCCGAGGACGTTGAGCGGCTCGCCATGGAGCGGTGCAGTCATGGCGCCAGTGTCCACCATGACGCCCGCGAGCACGGCCACGGCGCCGGCCCGGCGGGGTCTCGGCGCTGACCTGCCTTCGGACCCGGGTCTGCCCTAGAGTCACCCGAGCATGCCGACACAGTCACGAATCTCGGGAGCCGCCATGAAGGTCCTCGCCGCCACCGCTCTCGCCGGCCTCGCCCTGTCCGCACTCCCGCTCGCCGCCGGAACCGCCGGGGCGGCACCTCCGCCGACGTCCACGCCGGCATCAGCGTCGGGAGACAGTGCGAGCACGACCCGAGGCCTCGTCCAGGACCCCGTGAACGTCTGCGCCTCGGTCGACGACACCGCGGCGGTCGCAGCAGCCAGCCCCGGGGACCTGCTGGCGGCACCGCAGGACGTGACCGAGGAGTCGGGGCTGGTGTACGGCCGCCTCTACCGCGTGCTCTACGCCACGACAGGCGGGGCGGGCACG
>CAIVWG010000085.1 GCA_903909555.1 uncultured bacterium
AGTGGCACCGCCACTGCGAACGCGCAGGTCCCGGGTACGGTCCCGGCGGGATCCCACACCCTCCAGATCGCTGGCACCAACTCCGCCGGCAAGACCATCAACCTGTCCATGGGCATCACCGTCACCGCCCAGGCCACCATCACCCTCGACGCCGGGCAGCGCACCAAGACCGGCCGACACGACCGGGTCACCGCCACCGGCACCGTCACCGGCATCGCCGCCGGTGCCACCCTCACCCCCTACATCCGCTTCGGCGGACAGAAGGAGTTCACACCCGGACGCGGCGCGATCACCGTCGCCGCCGACGGCACCTTCACCTGGAGCCGCAACGTCGGACACAACCGCCGAATCGCCGCCTACGTGGCCTACACCGACACCCACTCCAACACCATCACCTGGGCCCGCATCAGGTAAGCAAAGGGTTCTCCGGGCGGATCGCTTCACCCGATGAAGCATCTCGCCCGGAGAACCCGGACTTACCGTCCCCTGGTGAGTCGTCGGGGAGGTCGCCCAACGGGCGCTCGAAGGAGAACTGCGCAAGATCAAGCCGTGGCCCGGCACTGCGGCCTGACCGAACCGGGGTCACGCAGCGGGGATGACCTCCGGTCCGACGTAGAAAGGTCCTGACTGCATCGTCGTAATATAGAAAGAATTGCCTCGAATCTTTACATATCTTGCGGATCGTGTCATGGTCCTCCTATGAGGGAGGGATGGCGCCCGGACGTCCCCTACAACCAGTTGCCACCCCCGCCCGATGCCGAGCGACTCGAGACCCGCGCCGTCTTGAAGGCCGCGGTGGAGGCGCGGGCGGCACTGGCTCGCCTCGACGAGGCAGCCAGCTCCATTCCCAACCCGGCCGTCCTCATCAACTCGATCCCTCTGCTGGAAGCACAGGCGAGCTCGGAGATCGAGAACGTCGTCACCACAACCGATGCGCTCTTCCGGCACGCGGAGGACGAGGCGCACGCCGACCCCGCGACGAAGGAGGCCCTCCGCTATCGCAGCGCATTGCGTGTCGGCTTTGAGCACGTACGTTCGCGAGGCTTCACCATGGCGGTGGCTACCCGCGTCTGCACGACACTCATGGGCCACGACATGGACCTGCGCGCGATACCAGGCACGCGCATAGGCAATCCGCTGACAGGCGAGGTCACCTACAGCCCGCCGGAGGGGCGCGACGTCATCGCTGCGAAACTCGCGGACCTCGAGGCCTTCGTTCATGCGGACACCGGTTTGGACCCCGTTGTCCGGATGGCAGTCGCCCACTACCAATTCGAAGCAATTCACCCCTTCACCGATGGCAATGGCAGGACCGGTCGAATCCTCAACATTCTGATGCTCACGGATGGTGACTTGCTCAAGCAGCCGCTCCTGTATCTCTCTCGATATTTCATCCAGTCGAAGGCTGACTACTACGCGCTGCTGCTCAACGTCACCTCATCTGACGCTTGGGAAGACTGGATCACATACGTCCTCAATGGGGTGGCCCAGTCCTCAGCAGAGACGACGCAGAAGGTCGCCGAGATCAAGGCGCTCCAAGCGGAATTCGCGCAGAGATCTCGTGCGGCGATGCGAGGGACGTCCGATAGTCAGTTGCAGTCAGTGCTCTTCGAGCAGCCCTACTGCCGGATCTCCACGGTGATGCAGCAATGTGCGATTTCTCGCCCGACGGCGGCTAAGTGGCTCAACGCTCTCGTGGCAGAGGGAATCCTCACGGACGTCAAGAGCGGTCGCGAACGACTCTTCATCAATCATGAACTCCTCGAGATCCTCACGCGCCGGTGACAGGACCCTTCCACGGTGACTGGCCCGAGGAAGACCGTCCTCCAAGCTGGGTCATACGCTCGGAGAATCGGCCTATTCCGCCGGGATGACCGCGGTGAGCGTCATGCCAACCTCCGCAGGCTGGAGCGACCAGCGCCCGCGCAGCGTCTCGGTCCACGCTGAGATGACCGTGCTCCCCATCCCCGGCTGGCCGGGCGAGGGCGACAGACCGACGCCGTTGTCCTGGATCTCCAGCACCAACTCGTCATGGTCGTTGACACCGACCTGGATGCTGCACTCAGTCGAGTGACCGTGGACCGCGGCGTTGAGCAGGGCCTGCTCGCAGATGCGGTAGATCCCGGTCGCCCGACTGACGTCCTCGCCTGCTCCGAGCCGCCCCGCCGGCCTCACCATCGACCCCGCGACCGGCATCGTCTCGGGCACCCCGGTCGAGGCGTATCCCTCGACACGGCACTGGATCACCGCCACCGCCGGAGGCAACTCCGAGTCGGCGTACTCCACCCTCCAGGTGACGATCGACCCCGCACCCGAGCCCCCACCCACCCCCACGATCACGATCGTGGGTACCCGCAGCGCCAACGGGGCACGCATCGAGGTCACCGGCACCACCACCCACCTCACCGGGGTCACCCTCACCCCCTGGTTCCAATTCGCCGGACGAACCACCTACACGCAAGGCAAGGCCACCGTCACCGTCGCCAGCGACGGCACCTTCACCTGGACCCGCAAGACCTCCAAGCAAACCCAGATCTACTTCACCCACGACACCACCGAGTCCAACACCGTGGTCATCGCCGCCCGCACCGGCCCAAGAATGCGTTGAGTGGCGGGTGGTGCCGCGGCCGACCGGCGTGTCGGCGACACGACCCGCCACTCAACGAGGTAGCCAGCGTCTGCTGAGTGGGGGACACTGGCCCCGTGGTGACGGAGACCCCCCGGCTCATCCTCCTGGTGGAGGACCACCCGATGGTGCGGTCGCTCGTGGAGAGGTCGCTGGCGGCTGACGGCTTCGAGGTGGAGTCCTTCGCGACGGCTCGCGACGCCATCCGGAACTTCCACGCGATCGACCCCGACGCCCTCGTCACGGACATCGACCTCGGGGAGCGGCCCAACGGCATCGAACTCGCCACCCTCCTGCGTGCCCAGGCGCCGTACCTCGGCGTCGTCTTCCTCAGCAACTACGCCTCCGTCGACGCGGTGGAGGGAGGCGCAGGCGCCCCGCCCGGGGCGAGCTTCGTGCACAAGTCGCTCGCGGACGGGCCGGAGGTCCTGCGCGAAGCGATCGAAGCGACTCTCGACGACACCCAGGACCCGCTCGTGGTCACCCTGCCCGACGATCAGCCGCTCGGCCGCCTCTCTGCACCCCAGCTCACCATGTTGCGCTACATCGCCGAGGGATGGAGCAATGCCGAGATCGCCGAGCGCCGCAGCATCACCCTGCGCTCCGCGGAACGGCTCATCTCGCGGACCTTCCACGCCCTGGGCCTCACCGACGATCCAGCGATCAACCCGCGCGTGATCGCAACCCGCATGTACATCCGCACCTTCGGTGTGCCCGAGCCCGAGGAGCGTCCGGCGCCATGATCGCCCGCTGGGGGGCCGCGATCGGGGGGCCGAATGCCATCACCACGTGGTCGTGGACCGCCTCCCTGCCACTCGCGCTCGTGCTCGGGGTGAACGGCGGGCTCATCCTGGGCCTTCCGCTGGGGACGTGGCTCCTCGCCGTCGTCGCCACGCAGGTCCTCCTCATCGCCCCCCTGGCCCTCGCGCGTCTCACGTACCTGTCGGCCCGCCCGCGAGCGCCCAGGCCCGTGTCCGCGCTCGTCACCTTCGGGATCCTCGGAGCCCTGCGCTCTGTCCTGCTCATCGCCTTCGCCGTGATGCTCGGGGTGACCCCGTCGGCCGACCTCGTGGCGAGCTGGGTGGTCGCGAGTGCTGCGTACGGCGTCACCGCGCTCTCCGCGATCGCCATCGTGGTCGACGGCATCCGCGAGCACCGGGCCGCGCTCCAGCGCCTCGACGTGCTCCGCGCGTCCCTCGCCCGGACCCGGGCCCTCGACGAGATGCGTCGCGACGAGTTGGCGGAGGTGTTCCTCGCGGAGGTCGACGCGTCGGTCACGTCTGCGCTCGAGGGCGTCCGTGTCACGGGAAGGTCCATGCGCGACGAGGTCTCCGCTGCCCTGCGTGCCGTGGCAGAGACGGTCGTGCGCCCCCTGAGCCACCGCCTCGCGAGCGACGACGAGTGGGTCATTCCCATTCCCACGCCTACCACGCCGGCCCCACGCACCGCACGGGTCCGCGAACTCCTCACCGCCATGCGGCCCGCTCCCGCGCTCCTGCCCGTGGCCCTCATCGAGGTCCTCGCCCTCCCCTACCTCCTGCAGCGCATCGGCACGGCCTTCGCGCTGCTCAACCTCATCGTCGGATCGGCGATCCTCTACCTGCTGTGCTGGGCGATCGCACGGCTGTGGGGCGAGCGCGCCATGACGCCTGCGCGACTCCTCCTGCTCGCGATCGCCTATGCCGTCGCCGGAGGCGCGGCTGCGGCAGCCATCGACGTCATCGCCCACCTGCTCGGCATGGCGGTTCCTTTCTTCTGGACCACCGTGGCCTTCGTCCCGATCGCGGCGCTGGCGGTCAGCCTCCTCGGCGCGCTCGACGAACGTCGGCACGCCGTCGAGGAGGAGACGGCCGAGGCCCTCGTCGCCGACGCGCAAGAGACCGCTCGGATGCGCGATGGTCTCGCCGATCTGCGCAAGCGGCTGGCCCGCGTCCTGCACTCCACGGTCCAAGGCGAGTTCATCGCCGCTGCGCTGGCCCTGGCGGCGCAGGGTGACGCGAGCATCGAGACCATCGACGCCGAGCTCGACGAACTGTCGCAACGCGTCCGCGACCGCATCCGCGTTGTGGAGACCCCTGTGGCGCGTGCCGCTGACCGCATCGGCGACCTCGTGGAGCTCTGGGCGGACGTGCTCGCCGTCGACACCACCGCCGAGCCGGCGGCCTGGGCAGCCCTGGACGCCCACCCGGCCCTGCTCGACCGCGCCGTCGACGTCGTCGCGGAAGGGCTCACGAACGCCGTGCGGCACGGCTCCGCGCGCGAGGTGACCCTCAGCGTCACGGCCCACGACGGAGCCGTGGTGATGCGCATCGGGTCGCCGGGCACCCTGTCCGCGACCGCACGCCCGAGCCTGGGCATCCGGACGGTCGCGGAGTCGGCAGACGCCTGGGAGCTCGCACAGGTCGACGACCGCGTGGACCTCACCGTGAGCCTGCGGCCGCGCTAGGGCGCGAGGAAGCGCAGCGCGTACGACGCGTCGGGGCCCCTCGCCCGCACTGACGCCTCCGCGCCCGCGGATTCGGCGTTCCACTGGCCGTCGACGCGACGGAT
Organism: uncultured bacterium; assembly: GCA_903909555.1. Lineage (GTDB taxonomy): Bacteria > Actinomycetota > Actinomycetes > S36-B12 > S36-B12 > Mxb001. Next base: position 5,177 of record CAIVWG010000085.1, read on the forward strand.
CCCCGCGGTCGTCGGCACGCGCAGTTCGCACGTCACCGCTCCCGTGGCGCGGTCCCAGGTGATGCTCCCGCTGACCGGCAGGTCGGCCGCGAGGCGCACGCCCTCCAGGGTGAAGCGCACCCGGCGCTCGCCGCGCACCTTCCATGTACCTCCGCGAAGGCCGAGCCCTTCATCGGTGTACGACTGCCACCACCGGTCGAGAAGGTCGGCGGCGGTGTTGACCGCCGTCACCGCGACCAGGGCGGGATTCCCGGCCTCCGCGCCGGGCGGGAGCGCCGTGTCCCGCCACTCCCGGGGGTAGTCCCCGACCGCGCGGATCGGCGGCGCGTCCGCGGCGCAGGCGGCGAGGTCGGGGCCCATCTCGTTGTCGCCGGTGCGCACGACGTGCCGCACCAGGCGGGCACCGCAGCCGTCCGGTCCGGTGCCGCCCACGACATGCAGGCCGTTCGCGACGACGACGTGGCGGGCGTCGGGGAACCGTGCCGTCACCATGTCGCCCTCGGCGGGCGTGGTGATCGTGTCGAACTCGCCGGAGAGCACCAGCGTCGGCACGTCGGGGTAGGTCGCCGAACGGATCGGGCCGTACGCCGTCCCCGGCGGGGGCTGGGGCCAGCGCAGGCACATGCCGAACGACGTCCAGCCCGACGTGCGGTACTCGGTGATGGTGAACGGCGCATAGAGGCCCGGATCGGTGCGCTCCTTGCGGCGGAAGGCGTCGCGGTACTGCACCTCGCGCTCGGTGCGCGGGTCCGCGAGGTCGAACAGTTGCGGGTAGTCGTGGCACGACACGGCGGCCTCGGCGCCCGCGCTGTACTCGCGCGGATTGATCGATCCTGCGCCGGTGTACCAGAACTCCGCCCACAGCCGTCCGAGCGGCTTCGCGTCGCCTGCGAGTGCCGCGCGCACCGCGCCGGTGAACTCGCGGTACGTCGCCGGCAGGTAGGTCGCGTTGTAGGCGACCGCGGCGACTGACGCCGGGTCGAGCGTGACGCGGTGCATACGACCGTCGGCGCCTGGGGCGCGCACCCGCACAGGTCGTTCGCGGAGCCGGTCGAGAAGGTCCTCGAGGAGGGGGACGGGCAGGCCCGCCCCGTCGGCGCACATGACGCTGCGCGCGCAGACCGCCGCGAGCGAGGCGCGCACGGCAGGGCCCTGGGTGGGGTACCACGCGCTCTCCCCGTACGTCGGGTACGCCCCGTCGAGCACGAGGGTGCGCAGCCGCTGGGGGTGCCGCCCCGCGAAGACCTGGGCGAAGAACGTCCCGTAGGAGTCGCCGTACATGTCGACGCGGTCGATCGCCAGGGCGTCGAGCACCGCTGCCAGGTCGTCCGCAGACGAGGCCGTGCCGTAGAGCCACGCGCGGTCTGCGAGGCTGCGCGCGCACCGGCCGACCGCGCGGACGTAGGGCGCCGTCCCGTCATCGAGCTCGGGGCAGGAGATCGCCGCCGTGCGCCCGGTGCCGCGCTGGTCCACGAGGAGCATGTCGCGGTCGAGCAGAAGGTCGCCGTACATCTCCGCGAACCACTCCCCCGACCCGGTCGTGCTGTAGCCGGGGCCGCCTTCGTGCGGCACGAGGGTGCCCACCGAGTCGCCGGACGACGCGGGCAGGAACGCGAAGCCCACCCGCACCGTGCCCGCGCTCGCGCGCTCGGGGTCCCAGGGCCGGTCGAGGTGGCCGCACCAGGCGCCGGGAAGGACGTCGCACGGGCGCAGGTCGAGCGATCCCACGGTCAGAGTGTCGTCCTGGCCCCGCGGTGCCGAACCGGGGACCGCCAGGGCCCCGGCGAGCAGCGGGGAGACGAGCACAGGGACCAGCGCGGAGGCGATCAGGGCACCGGGCACGCCCCATGGTCGCCGGAAGCGAGGCGGGGTGTCTACTGCGACGTGCGCTGCTCGGCGCCGGAGGCGGTCCAGTAGGCCTCCAGGGCACGGTCGACACCGGCCGACACGTCCGCCACGCGCGCGACGGCCTCCATGCGCTGCCATTCCACCGCCGTGCCCGGGTCGGTGCGCCCATGGCGGAGGACGCCGTACGTGATCGCCATGCGCGCGGCAATCTCACGCGACGCCGCGGCGAAAAGCAGGGCCAGGGGCACCGGGTAGCCCCGGTTCCCCGGCTCGAGAAGGACACCGGTGACGGTCGGGCGCAGGTCCAGGAGGCAACGCCGAGCCTGTAGGAGGTCATCCTCCAGGCCCTCGTCCGCGTGGTCTGCGGGACGCTCCGCTGCCCGCGCCATGTCGGCGCGCCAGCGCGCGAGCGCGTCGACCAGCTGCCGCACCTGCCCCGGGGCAATCGTGCTCGACCACGCAGGGGTCACGAACATCATGAGGATGGCGATCACGGAGCCCGCCACCGTGGCGAGGAAGCGGGAGAGGAAGAGGTCCGGGTCAGGCGCGTTGGCGTAGTCGAGGACGAGGATGGTTCCCGCGAGGGCGAAGCTGGCAATGGCGTAGTTGCCGAAGAACCATCGGTAGGTGATCGCGGAGAGAATGACGAGCGCGACGAGCATGACCGCGACCGAGCCCGCGGACCAGACGAGGATGACGGACAGCACGATGACGGCCGTGAGGTTGCCGGCAATGCGGCTGATGCTCCGGCTCACCGTGACACCCCACCCCGGTCGCAGCAGGAAGACCACCGTGAGGGGCAGCCAGAACGAATGCGTCTGGGTGACGAGGAGCGACAGCGCCTGCGCGAGACCGACGCCGATCGCCATCCGCAGCCCGTTGCGCGACATCGGGGCGCCCGGTCGAAGGGCGTGCCACGCACTCGGCGCGGCCTTCGGCTGCGGGTCCGACGCCGGCCGGGACGCGCCCACGAGCGGGATCCCCGCGGGGGGGACGTCCTGCGTGAGGGCATCCACCGACATTCGGACCGCGGTGAGCGCGATCTCGAGTTGCTCGGCTGCGGCTCCGGGCGGCGCAGCGGGTTCCGAGGGCCCCGCGCCCCGACGGGCGCGCAGGCGCGACACGAGCAGGCCGTCCAGGCGCCGTGCCTGCTCTCCCAGGCGTACTCCGGCATCCATGCGCGCGGCGTCCCCGGGCTGGTCGAAGACCATCCAGGCGATGATCGCCCGCGTCACGATGATGGACGCCGAGCACGCCTCGCGGAATCTCCGGTCCAGGTCCCCGGCGAAGCCGGCGTCACGCAGGGTCTCCGCCACGACGTCGCCCTGGCTGTGCACGCGGACCAGTCCTTCAGGGTCCACCTGCCCCTCACGCAGCAGCCTGATGTCGGCCCGCAACTTGTTGGCGATCGCCCGGCGCGCGAACCAACGGCGCTCGGGGCCCCACAGGGCCAGCATGAAGACTGCTTGCGTGACCATCCCGAGCGCCACCCAGGCGAGCGCCGGTGGAATCTGGTCGGGAGGCCGGCCCAGTCCCGAGAAGATCACGGCGAGGGCGAGCGCGCTGATCCCGATCGACATCGCACGTGCGCTCTGGAACGCCGTGCACCCGAAGACGTAGGCGAGGAGGGCCAGGGCCGGGATCGTCACCCACGTCCCGCCGATGAGCATCGCGACGCCCACGGCTGCCGTGCACGCGAGAACGAGGGGCACGAGAAGGCGCACGAGCTGGCGGAAGGGAAGCGCGGCCTCCATGAGACCCACCTGCACAGCGCCGAAGCACGCGAGCACGAGGGTTGACAGGTCGCCCGCGATGACGCCCGCGACGAAGAAGGCGGCCACGACGAGGACGCGGCGAGCCACGGACGGCCACGTGGCGGGGGGCGGTGGCGCGTCCGTCAGGATGCGGCGCACGGCCTCCCGAAGGAACCACAATCGCTCGGCCACGGCTGCACCCTAGTGAGGCCGGGGGCTCCGCGTCCCCGAACGGCCTCGCTCGCGTCCTAGGCCGCTTGCTCGCTCGGGCGCAGGTCGCCGCGGCGGAAGACATACGCCGACACGGCGAATGCCCCCACCGCCCCGACGAGGATGGCGACCTCGACGGACACGAAGCTCACGAGCGCCCCCCACAGCAGCAGTCCCACCGGGCTCGACAGCGTGCACGCGAACGAGAAGGCGACGATCGCGCGCGAGGAGTTCTCCTTCGGCACGGTCTTGACCGCGGCGCCCACCATGAGCGCACCCGAGGCCGCGCGCGACATCCCGAAAGCGAGTCCGATAACCGCCCAGACGGCGAGTTCCAGACCTCCGCTGAGAAGGAAGGCAGACAGCCCGTAGACCCCGAGGCAGACCGCACGCAGGCAGCCCATGAGCCCTGATCCCTGCATCGCGGTGAAGCGCGCCTGCAGTGCGGCCACCGGCTGCACGGAGAAGACCTGGCCGAGGGCGATGGAGGCGATGAGCAGGGCCGCGCCCGTCACGACACCCGTCTGCCGCAGAGCGGAGGTGATGGGGACGAGCAGCTCGGAGAAGGGACCGGCGAAGACCGTGAGCCCGACACCCAGGACGACCAGGCGGCGCAGCACGGGATTGTCTGCCAGGTCCTTACGCATCTCCGCGAACACCGGGCGCTTGGCCTCCGGGGCAGGCGGCTCCTCGGCGGGGCGGTAGGACAGCAGCACGATGACGAGGGGGACCTCCAGCAATCCCCGCGCCACGATGCCCCAGGCCGGCCCGAGGGTGACGATGATGAGGGCTCCCACCAGCGCGCCGAGGGCGATAGACCCACCGCGGACCACCGCCATCCGGGTGAGGGCTCCCGACATCTCGTGCCCGCTGATGTAGGCGCCGGAGTACAGCGTGGTGAGCGTGGACGCGAACACTCCGAGCGCGCCGAAGATCGGTGCGGTGGCATACAGGCTCAGGACGCCGACGACGCCCAGCGCCAGCAGGACGCCCAGGAGGACCCACAGGACTGCCGCGGCGACCTTGACCACGAGGAACGTGCGCCGGGCCCCGAACTTCCGGATGACGAGCGGCAGGAAAGGCGCCACGAGAAGGCGGCCGGCGACGGTGAAGACGATCCAGACCGCGGTGACGATTGCTCCCAGCTGCGCGCCGCCGTAGTCATTGGTGAGCACGGTGGCTGAGAAGGTGCCCGCTGTGATGCCGACGATGGCGACGCCAGAGGTGACGCGGTAGGCCCAGGAGATGCCGCGGGGGGTGTGGGGCTCGGCCTTCGCGGCAGCGCCGTCCGGTACGGAAGTGTCAGCCATGGGGCCAGTGTCAACGCAGGAGGGCGACTAGGAGCCCTTCTGCATCTCCCGGTTGATCTGCTCGTCGGTGAGCGGCTTGTTGATCAGCATGTTGATGCCCATGACGACGAGGCCGACCACGAAGGCGAGCATGACCCAGGCGGGCCAGAAGTAGCCGCGCCCCGACAGGGCCCAGATCACGACCATGAGGAGCGAGACCACGACCGCCCCGACGATGTAGCTGACGAATCCGCGCTTCCGGTTGAGCCGGTGGATGGCTGCGTCGCGCGCGCCGTTATCGCTCATGCGCGGATGGTAGACCTCGAGTGGCCCCGCCGGATAGCCTCCACGACCCGCTACTCGCCCTTGTCCTGCCCGGGAGTGGGATCCGGGGACTCCCCGGGAGTGGGATCCGGGGACTCCCCGTCTGCCTCCGCAGGGGGCGTCGGGGCGGGGCGCCGCGTCACGATCCACAGCCCGACGATGGCGATCATCGCGCCGACGATGGCCCACACCGTCTGGCCCGTCATGACGCTGCCGCCCAGCATGCCCGAGCCGAGCATGAACCACACGGCGCCGATCATGATGAGCACGAGGCCCACCGCGCGGCGCAGCGGACTCACTGCTCTCCCCTGATCATGCTGCGCATGACGCCGGGTCTCCACACGCCCGTCATCCGCAGAGGACCTCCGCGGCCCCGCGGACGGTAACGATGCGCTGGATGTCCTCGGGGGCATCGGTGTGGAAGAGATCGTCGGTCGGCAGCCCGGTGCGGATGAACGAGTCGATGTCGCGGGCAACCTGGGCGGGAGCCTCCCACTGCAGGTTGTGGCCCAGATCGTCGGTCTGGTAGCCCGAGGGGCCGAGCGGGAGGATTCCGTACTGCTTCCAGCAGAAGGACCCGCCCCGCGTTGCCGCCGTTTCCAGCGCATCGACGACCACCTCCTGGTCGGCCATCGAGAAGAAGGTGTCCTGGATACCCCACAGGACCAGCATGTTGGGCGTCGTCCGCGACAGCTTCTTGACGTTGTCCAGGGTGGACAGGTCCTCGGCCACGCCCAGCCAGGTCTGCAGTCGCACCCGGGCGGTCTCCTCGGAGATCGTGTCGGTGAACCACAGGGGCGCGATCGGGTCGACGTCCCAGTTGACCTTCATCCACTCCACGGCGTTCGGGTCGGCATCGAGCGCGTCCACTCGGTAGGTGTCCCCGGGCCACGCGTAGCCCTTGGCCTCGATCGCTGGCTTCCAGGTCCCCAGGATCACGTCATCGAGGAGCCAATCGGTGAGGACGTAGTTGTCGCGGAGGTTCGCCGCCGTCGCGACGAGGACGGCGCCGTCGGTGCGGTCCGGGTGACGCTTGGCGAAGAACTGCGCGACCACCGAGCCCATGGAGTGGCCGGCGACGTAGGCCGACTCGATGCCCAGGGTGTCCATGAATCCGGCGAGGTCGTCGGCCATGAGCTTGGGCGTGAAGCACAGCGCCGGCTCGTCGCGGCACTCCTGGGTCTTCGGCCGGAAGGACTGTCCGTGGCCGCGCTGGTCGATCGCGATGATCCGCAGGTGAGGATTCTGCTCCTGCAGGGCCTCCATCGACAGCGACCAGGATCGCTTGGAGTCGGTGAACCCGTGGAGCAGGATCACGGTTGCGGTGTGCCGCCGAGAGGGCAGGGCCTCGATGTACGCCATCTTCCCCGCGGGAGTGTGGACGAAGCACGGGGCCTCGAGCGTGCACGGATTGCGGTCGCCGCCCTGCGCGGCCTGCGGGAGCCCGACCAGCGCGGTCGCGACGACGGCCAGGAAAGCCAGCAGCGAGATGGTGGTGCGGGTGCGAAACATGGCGGCGTCCTCTCAGCCCGGGGGTAGGCCGACGCTAGCAGCCGCATCAGCCCCGCGTGAGAACCCAGAGCAATTCGGTGTAGGTCTCGTCGTCCACGGACGCCTCGCCGAAGACCACCTGGCCCGACCAGTCCCCGAGAGAGACGTCGATGTACGACGAACCGCTTGCCAGCGCGTCCGCGTCGAAGTCGAATCCTGCGGCCGGCAGCGCCTCCGCGAGGTAGGCGGCAAGCGACGCCAGATCGCCCTGCGGGTACGCCCACCGCGCCGTGACGTGACCTTCTCGCGCAGGGGTGTAGGCGATCTCCACGCCCCCCACCCCTGCGCCTACCTCCATGAGCGTGCCGCCCTCGGGAGCAGGCAGGGCCGCCAGCCACGCCGGGTCGGGCATCTCCTCCGTCGTGCTCTCCAGCCGCAATTCCGCAACCGGCGCGCCGGGCTCAGGGTCGACGGCAGCGGCGTACACCAGCCGCAGGCCGTCGTCGCGGGTCATCACCAGGTTGGCGCTGGAATCCGTCGTCGTGATGGAGTTCGAGGTCCAGCCCGCCGGAGGGGACGCGGAGAACTCCTCGAGGTCCTTCTTCGTGGCGCCTTCAGCCAGACCCACGATCTGCTCGACGTACAACTCGCCGTCCCAGTCCTTCACGACCTGTCCGGCGCCCGCGATCGTCGCCCCCTGCGGCAGCGGGACGTCGCCGTCGAAGAGCGGCAGCACCGATCCGATATCGGCCCCCTCCACAGGCTGGCCCACGAGGTCGGCGTACGGCGCGAGCGCCGACTCGGAGGTCTCGGCGAGATCGGCCGCCGGGGCTCCCACCGCCGCGGACTGCGAGGGGGCACCCGTGGAGGCCTCGGGACTCGGCAGGGGCTGCGAGGTCGTCGGGGCCGCAGAGGAGGGCGGAGCAGAGGAGGGCGGAGCGGAGGGGGACGGTGAGGCACTCGAAGTCGTGGCGTTGTCCCCGGACCCGCCGCACGCGGCAAGGACCACGATGAGGCCGGCCGAGATCACACCGGTGGCCAG
>CAIVWG010000086.1 GCA_903909555.1 uncultured bacterium
GCGCGCGGTGCGTGGCGCTGGGCGCGGGCACGCGCTACATCCACACGACCACGGAGATGATCCACAAGGCCGACCTCGACGCCGTCATCGACCTGCTGGCCGCGTGGCTCCCGACCGTCGAGTGACCCCCCGCGGAAAATCCCCCCGGGTTGATTTTCCCATTTTCAGTGGCTGACGCGGCCCGACGGGCCCAGGCCGAGGATCCCGCGCGCGATCGCGTCCGCGGCGTCAACCTGCGGCCGCACACGGAGCGCGTTCTCCATCTCGTCCCGCAGTCGGCCGTCCGCGAGCAACGCAGCGAGCGGCTCGCCGATCGCCGCCATGTTCCCCGCCACGTCGAGCCGGTCGTGTGCGAGCACCGCCGCCCCGGCATCGACCAGCGGCCGTGCGTTCGCCTCCTGATGCAGGTCGCGGTGGTACGGGTACGGCACGAAGACCGTCGGCACGCCGTTCGCCTCGGCCTCGGCCACGCTGTTGGCGCCGGCCCGGCTGAGGGCCAGCTCCGCCGCGCCCCACGCGAGCCCCATCTCGTTCAGGAAGGGCAGCACCAGGGCCTTCACCCCCGCCCGACCGTACGCCGCGTCAAGCTCGGCCGCCGACGGCGACCCCTTGGCCCCGGCCAGGTGCAGCACCTGCCAGTGCGCGAGGAGCGACCGGTTCTTCAGCGCGAACGCGACCATGAACGAGTTCAGGCTCGAGGCCCCCTGCGACGCACCCGTCACCAGCAGGCAGGGGCGCACCGGGTCCAGCCCGAGCCGACCGCGGCACTCGGCGCGGCCGGCCGGCGCCACGGCCGCGCGCCGCAGCGGCATGCCCACGATCGCCTCCGCGAATCCCGGCCTGCCGGGCGTCTCGCACGCACTGATCACCCGCGTGGCGCGCCGCGCCACCAGCCGGTTCGCGAGCCCGGGGCTGGCATCCAGGTTCACGAGCGTGACCGGGATGCCGAGGCTCCGTGCCGCCGCCGTGACCGGGCCGGTCACGAACCCGCCCAGGCTGACCACGTGCTCGACGCGCTCCTCCCGGAGAATCCGTCGCGCGACCTGCCGCCCTGCGGCGTACATGCTCAGGAACCGCCACAGCCCCCGCGGCTTCCAGCTGAATCCCTCGGACGGGACCGGCCGGAAATCGACCCCGGCATCCCCCAGCATCTGCGCGTCGATGGCCCGCGTCGAGCACAGGAACAGCGCACGCACCGACGGCGCCGCATCCGTCATCCGCTCGGCGATCGCCAGGCCTGGGCTCAGGTGCCCGCCGGAACCGCCGCCCGCGAACGCGATGGTGCGCGTCCGCCCGCTCATGCTCCGGCGACGCCCGCGGGACCGGCTGCGGGTCGTTCGGCGAACGGATGCGGGTCGCCCTCGCCAGGCACCGGGATGCCGAGTTCGCGGCGACGCCGGTCAGCCGCCCGTTCCATGGCCACGAGCATCCCGAGCGACAGGCAGGTCAGGATCCACCCGGTGCCACCGCGCGACATCAGCGGCAGCGCGATGCCCTTCGTGGGCGCCAGCCCGGTCACCACGCAGACGTTGATCAGCGCCTGGAGCGCCACGGTCAGGACGATGCCGAA
>CAIVWG010000087.1 GCA_903909555.1 uncultured bacterium
ATCCGCACGGTACACGCCTCAGTCGGGCACTCGTGGCTCTGGCATACTCGGCCTCGCGCGCCAGCGCCCGCGGGTGTAGTTCAATGGCAGAACATCAGCTTCCCAAGCTGACAGTGCGGGTTCGATTCCCGTCACCCGCTCACGCGTGAAGGGTCCGGGGATGATCCCCCGGGCCCTTTCGCGCGTGATGGGAAGAAGCGCCGGGAATCGGGAGGAGGCTCGCACGAGCGAGCCGACGGATCCCGTCACCCGCTCACGCGTAAAGGGTCCGGGGATGTGCCCCCGGAGTGGTCCCGAGGCAACCGGGCGGCCCGGCAGCGGGTCGACCGCGATAGACAAGTGCCATGAGCCACGCCGGTGACCTCCGCGCCCCCCGCACGTCGATCGCGCACGCTGACCTCAGGGCCCAGATAGCGGCGGGCGCGCAGGGGCAGCATCCGCTTCTCGCCTTTGCCGACCCGGACTTTCTCGCGGATCCATCCCTTCGGGGGGTCCGAGCGCAGATCGAGTTGATGAAGCCCGAGATCACCCAGCAGCGTTGGGGCATCAAGCACCACGTCGTCGTCTTCGGGAGCGCTCGATCGGAGCCAGGTTCCTGGGCCTACGACCAAGCGCGAGACCTGGGCGCCATGGTGGCTCGATGGAGCAAGTCCGCAGAGAGTGACGAGCACCTGTACGTCGCCACGGGCGGCGGAGGCGGCATCATGGAGGCGGCCAATCGTGGTTCGCACGATGAAGGCTGGCCCTCTCTCGGATTTCTCGTCACCTTGCCATTCGAAAGCCAGGTCAACGAGTTCGTCACCCCAGAACTCGGCTTTCGATTCCACTACTTCGCCATGCGCAAGGCGCACCTCGTCTTGCGCGCAGCCGCCTTGGTGACCTTTCCCGGCGGCTACGGCACGCTGGATGAGGCCTTCGAAGTGCTGACGTTGGTCAACACCCGGAAGCTCAATCCCATGCCGGTGCTGTTCGTCGGCGAGGAATTCTGGCGACGCCTCATCGACTGGGACTACCTCGTGGACACCGGCATGGTGTCCCCCGAAGCCCTCGAGATCCTGCAGATCGTTCCCGATGCGGCCGCCGCATGGCAGGTCATCAGCGACTTCTACGGCCTACGGGTGGTGGCGGTAGACGAATGACGGTGGTCTGCCATGGAGTCGCTGAGCGGGATGCAGTGACAGCCCAGGCGCCGGCTCACGGCACTCACAGCGAGACACGTTGCCCCGCGTGCGGGACCACGGCGCTATAGCCTCTTCGCGTGCCCCGGTCCGCGCCCACGATGAGCGGGGCAGATCGGCGGATGCTCTTCGGAGTCGCGATCGCCACTGCCTGCTCCGTCGGGGTGTTCGGGGCCTACAACTTCGTCGTCGACCCCATCTCCAGCGACTTGGACGCCACCCGAAACCAGGCGCTTCTGCTGCGTGAGATCCCCAGCATCGGCACCCTCGCGGTGGTCTTCCTCGTAGGAGCGTGGGGAACGCGGTGGGGAATGAAGCGGGTCATCGTCGGAAGCGCGGTCGTGACCGCCCTGGGCTATCTCATCGTTCTCGTGTCCAGCTCGATGCCCCTGGTGACGGTGGGAATGCTGCTGGGCAGCGTCGGCAAGCAGGGCATCGGCGTGGTCACCATCAGCCTCGTCGCCACTCGGCTCATGAATGAGAGTGAGCGTGCGAGCGGCTTTGCGGCGGTCGGCATGGCTTCCCCCGTCGGCTACCTCGTCATCCCCGTCGTCGCGAACGCCCTCCTCGACGCGACCAACTGGCGCGTCGTGGTCGCCCTGTGGATCGCCCTGTCGGCAGCCGGCGCCGCGGCCGCGTTCCTCCTTCTCCCGCCCGACGGGGAGCGCTCCGAGCAGGGGGAAATGTGGACACCGGCCCTCGCCGGCCTCGTGCTCGTCGGACTCGTGCAGTCCGTCCGGCTCGTGAGCGAGGCCGGCGTCACGGCCCCCCGGACCTTGGTGTGGCTCGCGGTGATGCTGCTCGCATTGGTCATCCTGTGGCGTCTCATGACCCGACTCGCCCATCCCACGCTCGACCTGTCGCTGCTGAAAAACGGTGGGGCCCGGCTGCTCCTCATCGTGGTCGTGCTGCTGCCGTTCGCCAACCTCTACTACTACTTCGCCGTGGGAGTGCAGAGTCTCTACGGCTACTCCGCCGCCGAGACAGCACTGCTCATGGTGCCGTGCCAGCTCGCGGCCATCGCCGGGGCCTGGGTGGCCGGCCGTGGGATGAAGCGCCTGGGCCTTCGCACCACCGGCACGGTGATGCTCCTCGCGCTCTCCGCCTCGCTCTTCCTCACTACCGCGCAAACGGTGACGACTCCCGTGGTCTACCCCCTGGTCGTGCTGTGCCTCTTCGCACTGGCATGCACCGGTGGGGGCGTGGTCCTCACCAACGCGGTCATGAACCTCTCTCCCGCGGGCAAGGAGGGGAGCGCCTCGTCCATACGCAGCGCCGCCGGGTCCGTCGGAGTAGCGCTCGGGGTCGCGATGAGCGCTGCGGTCTTCTTCGGAACCACCCAGGGAACCCTGACTCAACTCGTCGCCGACAGCGGAGGCGACATCACCACGGCCGAGGAGATCGTCAGCGCGGTCCGCGATTCGACGGTGACGGCCGAGCAGATCGCCTCGACGTACTCCCTGCCGGTCGACGTCGTCACCTCGTATGAGAGCGAGCTGATGGAGTCCCGGGTCGCGGGATACCGAGCCCAAGGACTGCTCGGTGGCTGCATCGGGCTCATCGCGACACTGGTCTTCTTCTTCAACCGTCGCGGCCTGCGCCCAGTAGAGGAGGTGGGGGTCTCCCCGTCGAAGCGGTCAGCCTGATGCGTCACCCGGAGGCATCCCTAAGCGAGAGAGTCCAGCGCGAAGCCGATGGCCACCCCGACGACTCCGGCCGCTGCGGCGATGCCGAGCGTCGAGGCCACGGTGGACATCAGCGGCGTCTTGCCTACGCGCGAGCGCCCGATGCCGAGGATGACCATGAGGATCACGGTGACGACGATGGCCCACCAGCGGGCGATCTCGACAGGGAGGAAGAAGAAGGGGATCACCGGCACCAGCCCGGCGAAGAGGTCGGCCACGAACATCCATGCCGCGTGCCCGACCAGCCCGGCGTCGTCGGGCGGGGGATCGTCGATGACCTCCGCGAGCCTCGCGAGCTGCTCGGGATCGTCGCCGACGGCCGCCACGACCTGCTCGGCGCTCTCGCGGCTCATGCCGCCGCCTTCGAGGCGCTCCTGGACGTGCCGGTGGACGGCCTGCGGGTCATGGGCAGTCTGGGCGGCCAGGGCCGAGGCCTCGGCCGCCCGCTGAGCGTCCTGGGTCTGGCGGTCGAGGAAGACCCCGGCACCCATCGACACGGCAGCGGCGGCAGCTCCCGCCGCGCCCGCAATGATCACCGTCTTGCTGTCCGAAGACGTCGCTGCGACACCGGCAACCAGCCCGAAGATCGAGACGGTGCCGTCTTCCATGCCGAAGACGACGTC
>CAIVWG010000088.1 GCA_903909555.1 uncultured bacterium
GCTCGCGGTGAATCCTCGTTCTTTGGGCGTAAAGCGTCAATAATCGGCGCTTTACGCCCAAAGAACGAGGGCTCAGGTCGAGGCGGGCATCCCGTCGACGTAGTACGCCTGGATCTGCGGCATCACCGGGCGCATCATGAAGAACGGCCGACGCAGGCCCCCGGGCCCGGGACCCGGACGGGTCTTGGACATCCACTCCCGGTACACCTCGCGGCTGCGCTGCGTGTCCACGACGACGTCGCCGTACTTGTCCTCGTCGTGGGCGCGCTCGATGCGCACCTTCTGATGCCAGCAGTGCATGCCCGACCACGTGTCGGGGTGGACGGCGAAGGCGAGATTCTGGTGGACGCCCGGATCCTCCCAGGTGATGCGCATCGAGTCGGCATCGTCGCTCACGAAGGGCTTGACGCCCTCCTTGTAGCGCAGGCGCCAGCGCCCGTCGGGGAGCTGCCCGACGTCGACCTTGCCCGACACCCAGCGGCTGCCCGCGTCGTCGGTCGTGCGCCAGCGGCCCATGTGGTGGGACAGCGCGGTGACCCCGGGCCGCACGGCCTCGGTGACCCAGACGCGGCACACGAAGTAGCCGATCTCGGTCGTCACGCGGACCATGTCGCCGGTCTGCAGGTCGCCGAGCCGCTTCGCGTCGCTGGGGTGCATCCACATCGGATGCTTGTTGGAGATCTCGTTGAGGTACTTCGCATTGCCCGAGCGCGTGTGGATGAGCGTGGGCAGGCGGAACGTCGGCACCAGGAGCGCCTCGCCCCGGGCCTCGTCGATGCCCGAGTGGTGAACGTGCGACTGGATGTACGTCGGCACGGCGTACTCCGGCCAGCCGAAGTCGGCCATCGACGGGGAGTACAGCTCCAGCTTGCGCGAGGGCGTGAGCCACCCCGCCACCTTCGAGCCGTCCTCCATCTCGATGCCGACCGCGCCCGGCTCGCCCACGAGCGGCTTCTGGGTCTCGGGAGTGACCGGCTTGCGCAGGACGCCGTTCTCGTCGGCCACCGCGCCCTCGAGCTCGGCCGGGGTGAGGGGCCGCTCATCCTGGCGATAGAGGCCGTTGGCGATCTCGACCGCGCCGTACTTGCGCATGTACTCCAGCGGGGTCAGTCCCTCCGCCTCGGCCTTCTCCGGGAGCCCGGGCACGTTGTGGTCGAAGACGTAGCCGTAGTAGTCGTCCACGGTCATCTTGTCGCCGGGGCGACCGGGCGCCTCGAAGTACTTCCGGATGCCCAGCGAGCCGTCGGGGTCGATCCGCCACGACAGCTCGAACCAGAACTCGTTCTCCTCCCACACCTCGCCGGGGTTGGTGTCGCGGGTGTCGCTGATCTTCTCGCCCATCTTCTCCAGGGCGACGCGGCGCACCGGCTGGCGGAAGCCCAGCCACTTGCCGGCGTACTGCTCGTAGGACTGGGTGTCGTGACGCTCGGTGCTGTGACCGAAGGGCAGCACGTAGTCGGCCCAGATGGCGGTCTCGTTCCACGTAGGCGTCATCGCCACGTGGCAGCCGACGAGGTCCTCGCGGGACAGCGCCTCGATCCAGGTGAAGCCATCGGGATTGGTCCACACCGGGTTGTAGACCCGGGTGAAGTACGTGTCGAGCTTGCCGCGGCCGTCGAGAAGGAAGTGCGGCAGGAGGATCGACAGCTCGTTGGTCGACATGGGGAACTCCTGCGGCCACAGCAGCTCGTTCCAGGAGTCGTGCCCGCCGGGCATGTTGGGGCCGTGGGGGATGAACTTGTTCCAGCCGTTGGGGCTGGTGCCGCCCTCCGCGCCGATGCTTCCGGTGAGGACCGTGAGGAAGAACAGCGCACGGGCGACGGCCCAGCCGCCGAGGTTGCCCGCCGTCGCGGCCCGCCAGGTGTGCGCGGCGAGCTTGCCCTGGCAGTTGGCCACGATCTCGGCCACGCGCTTGACCTGCGACAGCGGGACGCGGCACTCCTCCGCGGCGAACTCCAGCGTGTACTTCTGGTAGTCGTCGGTGAGTGCCTTCTTGAACGCCTCGAAGTCGGTGGGATCCACCTCGGGGTGGAGGCGCTCGAGGTAGGTCTGCCAGTTGACCCAGCGCTTGACGTAGCCCCAGTCCACCTTGTCGGTGCGCAGGATGTACGCCGCGATCGCGAGGAGGAGCGCTGCCTCGGTGCCCGGCCACGGTGCGACGTGCTCGTCGGCCTTGGCGGCGGTGTTGGACAGGCGGGGGTCGACCGAGATGAGCTTCGCCCCGTGGTGGACCTGCGCCTCGATGATGCGCTGGGCGTGGGGGTTGAAGTAGTGCCCGGACTCCAGGTGCGCCGACACCAGCAGGATGACGTTGGCGTTGGCGTGATCGGGGGAGGGCCGGTCGTAGCCGCCCCACAGCGAGTATCCGAGGCGCGCCCCCGCGGAGCAGATGTTGGTGTGGGTGTTGTTGCCGTCCACGCCCCAGGCCAGGAGGACGCGCTCGATGAAGCCGTCCTCGCCGTGACGCCCCACGTGGTACATCACCTCGTTGTTGCGGCCCTCCATGATGGCCTTGCGGATGCGGCCGCCGATGTCATCGAGGGCGTCGTCCCAGGAGACCCGCTCGAACTGCGCCGAGCCGCGCGGGCCAACCCGCTTGAGCGGGTAGAGGATGCGCTCGGGGTCGCTGGTCTGGTTGATCGTCGCCGGGCCCTTGGCGCAGTTGCGCCCGCGCGAGCCGGGGTGGGCGGGGTTGCCCTCGATCTTGACGACCTCCTTGGTCTCCTTGTCCACGAAGGCGAGGAGGCCGCAGGCGGACTCGCAGTTGAAGCAGGTGGTCGGCACCAGCATGTAGTGCCGCTCGACCTTCTTCGGGTGCGCCTTGGCGTCGTACATGACGACGTCGTCCCAGGTCTCGACCGGGGGATAGTTCGACAGCGCGCCACGCGTGCGCTGGCCGAATGCCTCGGGACGCTCGGTGATCGTCATGTCACTCCTTACAGCTGAGGAACCTCGTGGACAAGGACCTAGGACAGCGGGACGTCTTGGCCGGCCTTGACGTAGACCGCCTCGTAGATGAGCAGGGAAGCCTGGGCGATCACTCCGGCGAGAACAGCGACGAGGCCGAAGCGCTCGTCGAGCGCGCCGACGAGGGCGAGGGCGGCAGTGAGGACGGACAGCCCGATGGCGCCGCCCCAGAAGGAGTTCTTGTAGCGCCCGTGGGTGATCATGTGCGCGGCCACCGCGGCGTTGCGGGTGGAGTGCTGCCCGCCGTACTCGACCGTGAGGATGAGCAGGTTGGCGATCGTGCCGATGAAGAGCGCCCAGGCGAGCCACGTCACCGAGACGAAGCCCTCACCGGCGACATCGGCGATGGCACCGGCCACGAGCAGGACTCCCGCCCCGGCCATGATGGCCTGCGCCTGCAGGTGCCAGAAGAGGACGGGCGACTGCCACAGGTCGCGCCCCTCGGCCTGGCCGAAGAGGAACGCGGTGTAGCCCGCGGTCATGACGGCGGCGGGGATGGCGGGCCAGGCGAGCACGGTGATGATCGAGGTGAAGTCGCCGAACCCGAGCATTCCGGCCGCGCCGGCGAGGAACCAGATGCCGGTGATCGCGGCGTACAGGCCCAGGAAGATGCCGCCGATGGCCAGCCATGACCTGCGCTGGATCATCCACGGCATGAGGAGGAAGACGAATCGCTTGGGCTGCTTGAGATCCCAGATGAGCAGGACCGCGGTGATGAGGAGGAACGCGACGGCGATGAACGGCGCCGCCGTGGTCACGAGCGTGCTCGTGCTGCCCGTCATGAGGAGGAGCAGCGCGGCGAGCGCCCCGGCTCCGGCGGCGACGGACTTGGTCCACAGGTAGGTCCAGACCTTCCAGCCCCAGGGCCGGGGATGGGAGGTGTTGAGCGTGGTGCGGGCGTTGGTGATGGGGTCGCCCGGCAGGTCCGGCGCGGTCTGCAGGCGCAGGATGTCGGGCTCGGCCCACAGGTAGGTCTGGTCGACGGGCGCCACCAGCGGGTCGAGGGCGGCCTTGTCGGCCCCTACGTAGTAGACGTTGGGGCTGGTGTTCTGCTCGGGTGCCCGCACGGTCACCGGCTCGATGCTGATGAGCTTGCGGATCCCGCTGTTGGGATCGTCGAGATCGCCCACCCAGATGGACTCCGTCGGGCACACCTGGACACAGGCGGGCTCCAGGCCCTGGTCGACGCGGTGCGCGCAGAAGTTGCACTTCGCCGCGGTGTGGGTGTCCTCGTCGATGTAGATGGCGTCGTACGGGCAGGCCTGCATGCAGCTCTTGCAGCCGATGCACCGGTCGCGGTCGAAGTCGACGATCCCGTCATCACGCTTGAACAAGGACTGCGTCGGGCAGATCGTGACGCAGGGCGCGTCCGTGCAGTGGTTGCAGCGCAGGACGGCCATCTCGCGCGTGGCGTTGGGGTAGGCGCCCTTGTCTACGTACTTCACCCACGTCCGGAACTGCCCGACGGGGACCTCATGCTCGGTCTTGCAGGCCACGGTGCACGCGTGGCACCCGATGCACGTGCGTTGGTCAATGGCGAAGCCGTAGCGCACCCTGCCTCACTTCTTCCGGATGTAGAACTTCATGACGCCGTCGGCCTCCTCGGACTCGACGAGTTCGTTGCCGGTCTGGGTGGCCCAGGCCGGGATGTCGGAGCGGGCGCCGTTGTCGGTGGCCTCCACGAGCATGATCTCCCCGGCTTGGATCTCCTTGATCCCCTTGGCGGTCATGAGGACGGGCATCGGGCAGCTCTGCCCCTTGGCGTCGACGACCTTTGCAGCTTCTGGCATGTCAGTGTCCTATCAGGTCGAAAAAGCGGAATCGGGAACGTGCGCTCAGATGAAGAGGTTGATGTCGGACTTCGCCATCTTCTGTAGTGCGGTGGCCGCGCCCACGGGCTCGCCGAGGCCGTCGACCATCTGCGCGGGCTCGATGCCGAGGAGATCCATGGTCATCTGGCAGGGCCAGAGGTTGACACCCATCTCCTGGCACATCTCGAAGAGCTCCTCCGGAGGGGCGAGCTTGTTCTTCTCGGCGACCTTGCGCATCATCCACGCGCCGGAGCCGCCCATGTTGAGCTTGGAGAGCTTTGCCTTCTTCATGCCGGGTGCGTTCATGCCGGCGAGGGCCTTGGTCATCGCGTCGTAGCCGGTGATGCGCACGTCGTCCTTCACCAGCGGGAAGAGGCCCCAGAAGGTGAAGAAGACCGTGACGTCCATGCCGGACGCGGCACCGGTCGAACTGAGGATGAACGTCGGCCACAGCTTGTCGAGGTCACCGCTGAAGGCGATGATCGTCATCGAGTCCGGAGTGTCGTCGTCGTGGCTGGCCATGGGGCCTCCTTCGGCAGTCGTGCGGTCCGGTCGGACCGGTCGCGTGGCCGCGATCCTGGTGCGACGCTACGGCCCGGGCTGCCCGCAGGCAAGACCCGCGCAGAGAATCGCGAAATCCCTTCCCTTGCGGACATTAGCGCATTAGCCTCTGCGCATATGCCGTTTCGGGCAGGCAGATGCAGGGGCAAAGGGAGGCGCCATGGGCCGGTCCATCACGCCGGAGGAGCTCTACCAGGGGATCGACCGGGGGGAGGTCCCGCTCATCCTGGACGTGCGTAACCAGGACGACTTCGCCGTCTGGCAAGTCGAGGGCACTAAGCCGGTGCCCACCCGCAACGTGCCCATCTGGATGGCCGTGGAGGAGTGCGAGACCCTCGCCCAGGAGATCCCCGACGGCACGGTGGTGATCTGCGCCCACGGCAACGGCAGCGATCTCCTGCTCGAGGTCCTCGCCGA
>CAIVWG010000089.1 GCA_903909555.1 uncultured bacterium
ATGGCCACCAACATCCCCCCGCACAACCTGCGCGAGGTCGCGGCAGGGGTCCAGTGGATGCTGGAGCACCCTGAGGCCTCACGCGAGGAGGCCCTCGAGGCGCTCATCGAGCGGATCAGCGGACCGGATTTCCCCACCGGGGGCCTGATCGTCGGCCGTCGGGGCGTCGAGGATGCGTTGCGCACGGGGCGCGGCGCCATCACCATGCGGGCGGTCGTCACCGTGGACGAGGACGCCAAGGGCCGCCAACTCCTCGTCGTCACCGAGCTGCCGTACCAGGTCAACCCCGACAATCTGCTCCTCCGCATCGCGGAGCTCGTCAGCGACGGCAAGGTCGGTGGCATCGCCGATGTGCGCGATGACTCATCCTCGCGCACCGGGATGCGTCTCATCATCGAGCTCAAGCGGGACGCGGTCGCCCAAGTCGTCCTCAACAACCTCTACAAGCACACCCAACTGCAGGAGACCTTCGGCGCGAACATGCTGGCGCTCGTCGATGGCGTCCCGCGCACGCTCAGCGTCGAGCAGTTCGTGCGCTCCTGGATCGCCCACCAGATCGAGGTCATCCAGCGCCGGACCCGCTACCGCCTGCGGAAGGCCGAGGAGCGCGCCCACATTCTCCGGGGCTACCTGAAGGCCCTCGACGCCCTCGACGAGGTCATCGCGCTCATCCGCGCATCAGCGACCGTCGAGGATGCTCGAACGGGTCTCATGCAGCTCCTGGAGATCGACGAACTCCAGGCCACCGCCATCCTCGACATGCAGCTGCGGCGACTCGCTGCCCTCGAGCGTCAGAAGATCATCGACGAGTTCGATGAACTCATGGCCCGCATCGCGGACTACACCGACATCCTCGCGTCCGAGCCGCGCCAGCGCTCCATTGTGAGCGAGGAGCTGGCCGAAGTGGTCAACGACTACGGCGACGAGCGCCGGACCCAGTTCATCCCCTGGGACGGGGACGTCAGCCACGAGGACCTCATCGCGGAGGAGGATGTGGTCGTCACCATCACGGCGGGCGGGTACGCCAAGCGCACCAAGGCGGATCTCTATCGTGCGCAGCGCCGCGGCGGTCGCGGGGTGCGGGGCGCGGCCTTGCGCCAGGACGACGTCGTCGAGCACTTCTTCGTCACCACGACGCACCACTGGATTCTCTTCTTCACCACCAAGGGCCGCGTCTACCGCGCGAAGGCCTACCAACTCCCCGAGGCGGGACGCGACGCCAAAGGCCAGCACGTTGCGAATCTCCTCGCCTTCCAGCCGGATGAGCAGATCGCTCAGGTCCTGTACCTGCGCGACTACTCGCAGGCGCCGTACCTCGTGCTCGCGACGAGGAACGGCATGGTCAAGAAGACGCGCTTGGAGGAATACGACTCGAATCGCACGGGTGGCGTCATCGCGATCAACCTCGCTGAGGGCGACGAGGTCATCTCGGCGCAACTCGTCTCCCAGGACGACGACCTCCTCCTGGTCTCACGCAAGGGCATGTCGGTGCGCTTCCACGCCGATGACAGCCAGCTTCGCCCCATGGGACGCGCGACGAGTGGCGTCATCGGCATGAGATTCCGGGGCGACGACAGCCTGCTGTCCATGGACGTCGTGCGCGAGGGCGCCTTCGTGGTCACCGTGACCGACGGCGGGTTCGCCAAGCGCACGCCGGTCGAGGACTGGTCCCCCAAGGGCCGGGGCATCATGGGGGTCCGCGCCATGCGCCTGGTCGAGGAGCGGGGAGGCCTCGTCGGCGCGCTGGTCTGTGCCCTGGAGGACGAGATCTTCGCGGTGGCCTCGGATGGCGTAGTGATCCGCACCAGGGTCGAGGAGCTGCGATCTTCCGGGCGGGACACCATGGGCGTGCGACTGATGAACCTCGGCGCGGAGGGCAGCCTCGTCGCGGTGGCTCGGTCAGAGGACAGCGACGCCGAACGTGACGACTTCGAGACCGCTGAGGAGACCGACGAGGCGCCTCCGGCGGGTTAACCTGTGTTCACAGGCGTGGAAGGGAGCCCGGGTGGCAGGCACTGCGGCAGCGGGTACTGACTCGACGGTGCCGCCCACCGTCACCCCGATCGGGCGGGCACACGGCGAGGAGCCGACGAGGCGCGCACGCCACGACGACGAGACGCCCGCCCAGGGCCTTCCCCCGGTGGCCGTTGCGGCACCGGCCCCGATGGCACCGCCGCCGGACGCCAAGCCCAAGCGTCGGTCCAAGGCGTCCCTGCGCAAGTCCCCGCGACGCGCCCGCCTGTACGTCTACCGCGTGGACGCATGGTCGGTGATGAAGGTCGCCTTCATGCTCTCGGTCGCACTGGCCGTCGTGCTCGTGACGGCTGTGGCCGTGACCTGGTGGCTGCTCGACTACAGCGGGGTCTTCGCCACGCTGGCACGGAATGTGGACGAGGTGATCGGATCGGGGACGACGACATTCGATCTGGAGGCGGTCCTCGCCTTCGATCGGGTCATGGGCATCACCGTCGTCGTGGCTGCCCTGGAGATCGCGCTCGTGTCGATCCTGGCAGGCATCTTCGCGGTGCTCTACAACCTCACGGTGGGTATCACCGGGGGCGTGGAGATCACGTTCACCGATGCGGTCTAGACCGCATCGGCTAGACCTCGCGCCCCTGCATCGGGCGAGTACGATTCGAGGCGGAAGGGGGTCCCATGCCGAAGATCGTGGACCACGACGAGCGTCGCCGGATCATCGTCGAGGCACTGTGGAGGGTCGTGGATCGAGACGGCATCACCGCCGTGTCCGTGCGGACGGTCGCCGCTGAGGCGGGCATGCCCAAGTCCAGCATCGGCCACTACGTCGGGACGATGCCCCAGCTGCTCACCCTGGCACTACGCGAGCTGGAGCAGCACAACATCGACAAGATCATGACGCTGGGCCTGTTCGACCTGGATGTCGACAGAGCGGTGGAAGCCCTCTTCACTCTCATCCCGGTGAGCGACCGCCGTCGCCTGATGTCGGGTGTGTGGCTCCTCCTCGCCGTGAACTCCACGACCGACCCCGACTTGGCGGAGGTCCTCCACGACCTCAACACCCGCGTCGCGGACGGACTCATCGAGATTCTCACGGCGATGAAGCACCAGGGACTGCTCCACCACAGTCGGGACCCCCAGGCGGAGGCCCGCCGGCTTCACGCGCTCATCGACGGCCTGTCCATTCAGTCCATGACGGATGCTTCCCTGCGCGATGCGGAGGCGATTCGCGCGGTGCTCCGCGACGAGGTCGTCATGCTGGCCTTGCCGGTGAAGTCGCCGGTCGGAGCCTCCTGACGCTGCGGGTCCTGCAATGATCGCGCGGTGAGTGTTGTCCACGAGGCGCCCGTAGGCCTTCTCACCGCCCGTTGGCGCCTGGTGGTCGCCAGCGGGCTCATGCTGTTCGTCCAGTTGGCTCTCATCCGTTGGACCGGGGCCAACCTCGTCCACCTGTCGTACTTCTCCAACCTCATCCTGCTGGCGTCGTTCCTCGGGATCGGGCTGGGCTTCCTGCGGGCGAAGCGCTCCTTCGACTTCGGCCGATACGCCCCCATCGCCGTGCTCGTCCTCATCGGGTTCATCACGCTCTTCCCTGCGCGTATCGAGGGCTCGTCCAGCGACCTGATCTTCTTCACGGAGGTTCGGCCCACCGGCCTGCCGACCTGGGTGTCGCTTCCCCTGGTGTTCCTGGTCGTCGCCCTCGCGATGACGAGCCTGGGCGAGATCACCGGTCGTGCGTTCCTGTCCTTCTCCGCGCTCGACGCCTATCGCTGGGACATCATCGGGTCGATCTCGGGCACCGTCTGCTTCACGATCGTCGCATTCCTGCGCTCCCCGTCGTGGGTGTGGCCGTCCATCCTCCTCGTGGCGATGGTGCTCCTCTACGGCCGAACCCTGCCTCTCCTGTCCCTCCTGGCCAGTGCCGCCATCATCGTGCTGCTGGTCCTGGAATCGGTGACGCCGGGTGTGTCCTGGTCTCCCTATTACAAGGTCACGACGCAGGACTACGTCGACCCCGATGCAGGCCCCTTCACGACCATCCAGGTCAACGGCATCCCCCACCAGAACGTCCTGGATGCGGAGTCTCGGGTGAAGGTCGAGCCGATGTACGGCCGTCCCTATGAGCGTGCCGTCGACAATCCGCTCGGCAAGGTCCTCGTCATCGGCGCGGGAACCGGCACGGACGTGGCCCTGGCGCTGTCGCGGGGAGCTCAGCACGTCGACGCCGTGGAGATCGACCCGAGGATCCAGCAGATCGGGGTGGAGAAGAACCCGAACCAGCCCTACTCGGATCCGCGCGTGTCGGTGTACATCGACGATGGGAGGGCCTTCCTCTCCCGAACCGACGAGAAGTACGACCTCATCCTCTTCGCCCTGCCCGATTCCCTCACGCTCGTGTCCGGGGCGAGCCAGTTGCGGCTGGAGTCCTACCTCTTCACCGAGGAGTCCATCCAGGAGGCGTATGACCACCTCTCCGAGGATGGGGTCTTCGCGATGTACAACTACTACCGCGAAGACTGGCTCATCAACCGCCTGGCGGGAACCCTCGACCAGGTCTTCGGGCACCCTCCGTGCATCGACCGGTTCACGGCGGTCCAGTCCCTCGCCGTACTGGCCATCGGGAAGAACGCCGACAACGCCGTGTGCGCCGAGAACGGCACCTGGGTCCGCGGCAACTTCGAGGCGGTGGGGATACCCGAGCCCTCCGTGGACGACCATCCCTTCCTGTACCTGCGAGAGGTGTCGATCCCCGGCATCTACCTCTTGCTCATCGGGCTCATCCTGGGCGTGTCGCTGATCGCGATCCGCGTCGTAGGCGGGCCGTTGCGACAGATGCGCGGATATGCCGACCTCTTCCTCATGGGCATGGCATTCCTGCTCTTGGAGACACGGTCCATCACCACCTTCGCGCTGCTGTTCGGCACGACCTGGCTCGTCAACGCGCTGGTCTTCACGGGCGTCCTGTTCGCCGTGCTGTGTGCGATCGAGGTGACCCGCAGGTTCGTCGTACCCCGAGCCGCCGTGATCACAGCCCTCTTCACCTCCCTGGCCGTGGCGTGGCTGGTCCCCAACTCGTGGCTGCTCACGCTCCCGGTGCCCGCCCGGCTGATCGTGGCGGTGATCCTGGCCTTCACCCCGATCTTCTGCGCGAACCTGTACTTCACCTCGCGTTTCAAGGAGGCGGCCAACCCCACCGCTGCCTTCGCGGCGAACCTCTTCGGAGCCATGATCGGCGGCTGCCTGGAGTATCTGTCCCTGCTCACGGGGTACCGCTTCCTGCTCGTGGTGGCCGCCATCATCTACCTCGCTGCGGTCCTGGTGAGCAGGAGGCTGACCCGCGTGGGAGCAGCGCAGCCGACCGCCTAGTTCGCGATCCCAGCGGCGGGGGCCCATGAGCGACCTGTGTACGCTTTCCTCGCCGAAGGGCACGGGCCTATAGCTCAGCTCGGTTAGAGCGCTTCCCTGATAAGGAAGAGGTCGGTGGTTCAAGTCCACCTAGGCCCACATGAAGAAACTGCTGCTGCTCGTCGCCCTTGCCGGTATCGGCTACCTCGTCTACCGGCAGATCCAGGCCAGCAGGGCCGAGGACGACCTGTGGACCGAGGCCACCTCGGTCCCCGACCTCGCCTGACGCACCGGCAGCGCCCGTGTGGCGCGACCGGTGACGTGGGGCAGCTCGTGCGTCCATCCTGCGGGCGCGAGCACGCGCACGCCGCCGGCCGTGGTTGACGTGCCCTCGCGTAGCATCGAGGGGCCCACGGGGGCTTAGCTCAGCTGGTAGAGCGCTGCCTTTGCAAGGCAGAAGTCAGGGGTTCGAGTCCCCTAGCCTCCACGTACCTGCCGACTGCTGACCTGGTCCTCCCCGGCACGATTTCGGGGCCCGTGATCGCGCCGGCACAGGGCCCGGCAACGGGGTGCTTGACTTCCCCCATGCAGATCGAGGTGTGGGCCGACGTCGTGTGTCCGTGGTGCTTCATCGGGAAGCGACGCTTGCAGCGGGCGCTTGCGGACCGAGGACTGTCCGAGGACGTCGAGATCGTCCACCGCGCGTTCCAGTTGGATCCGACCGCGAGCGCGGCCATCGAGCCCACGGTCGATCGACTCGCCGCGAAGTACGGCGTCACCCGAGACGATGCCCTGGCGATGATGGCCAATGTCACGGAGGTCGCCGCGGGCGAGGGGTTGGACTTCGCTCTCGACCGAACCCTGAGCGGCAACACGCTCGATGCGCACCGGCTGGTCCTCTGGGCGCAGGAGAGCGACCCGGTCGCGGCGCAACGCCTGCTCGACGTGCTGTACTCCGCCTACTTCGAGCAGGGCCGCTCCGTGTTCGGCGTGAATGACCTTGTGGGACTTGCGGCCGAAGCCGGTCTGGACGCCGACGCGGCGCGCGGCGTCGTGGAGGGGGCGACGTACGCGGCCCAGGTTGAGGCTGATCAGGAACTCGCGCGGGCGTTCGGAGCGACCGGCGTTCCCTTCTTCGTCATCGACCGGGCCTACGGCGTCTCAGGGGCACAGCCGGTCGAGGTGTTCCTCAGCGCCCTCGACCAGGCGGCCGCCTCCGCCTAGGGGAGAGGGTCAGGCGTCGACGGTCTCCCGGGACGTCTCATCCTCTTCCCGTCGCCGATCTGCCGGAAGTCCGAACGACGCGATCAGGCCGATGACCATCGCCCCGCCGGCGAAGGCCGCCATGATCTGCACGGCACGCGTGTACGACTGCTTGGCCTCATCGGCCACCGCAGACATCCCGGGCTGCTGCTCCAGCGGAATGATGGCCTCACCGGAACTGTCCACCACCTCGTCCACGATCTGCGTGACCTGCTGCTCGGACAACTGAGGCTGGTTGACCGTGAGATCGTTGGTGAGGGCCAGGCCCAGCGAGACGAAGAGGATTGTCCCCAGCAGAGCCGATCCCATGGTCGAGCCCACCTGGCGCAGGGTCGAGGTGACCGACGAGGCCCCGCCGGAGCGCTGCGGCGGGACGTCCTCGAGGACCACGTTGGTGAGCTGGGCGCTGTCGAAGCCCACGCCGATGCCGTAGACGAAGAGCGGGATCGCCATCCACCACGCGGAGCGGTCCACGCTGATGGTGGCGATGACACCCGCGATACCGAGGATCTCCAGCACCATGCCCAGGCGCACCAGGCGCGTAGCACCCATGAGGGCGGCGACGTGGCGAGCCGCCCCGCCTGCGAGGAGGGCGCCCACTCCGAGAACGGCGACGAGGGCACCGGTCTGGAGCGGGCTGAAGCCCTGCACGGCCTGCAGCCAC
This sequence comes from uncultured bacterium, assembly GCA_903909555.1. Classification (GTDB taxonomy): domain Bacteria; phylum Actinomycetota; class Actinomycetes; order S36-B12; family S36-B12; genus Mxb001. The sequence continues at coordinate 7,250 of CAIVWG010000089.1, forward strand.
AGCGGCAGTGCGAAGAGGACGCCGAACTCCCCCAGGGACACGAGTGTTACGACGACGTTGCCGTAGCCGTAGCGGCGGATCCGGAACAGCGACAGGTCCATGAGGACCGACTTGTCCCGCTTCGCACGCCATGACTGCGACAGGACGAAGGCGACGAGGAGCAGCGTCCCGACGGCCAGTGCCACCGGCACGGGCGAGAGGTCGCCGGGCTGAAGGGAGATCGGGCCGAGGTCCCAGGGCGTGATGAGGGTCCACCAGCCGAGCGCCTGGCCCTCGATGAGCCCGAAGACGAGCAGTCCCAGGCCAATCGAGGACATGAGAACGCCCCCGATGTCGAGACGCCGATGGTCGGTGCCCTTGGACTCGGTGACGAGGAACCACACCATGACGAGGCTGAGGATCCCGAGCGGGACGTTGATGTAGAAGGCCCACCGCCACGAGCCGATGTCGGCCAGCCATCCGCCGAGCAGGGGACCGAACGCCGCCATTCCGCCGAAGACGCCGCCCCAGAGGCCGAATGCCGCCGCACGCATGTGCCCGCGGAAGTTGACGTTGATGATCGCCATGGAGGTCGGCAGCATCATGGCGCCGCCCACGGCCTCGCCAGCGCGGGCGAGGATGAGCATGTCGCCGTTCTGCGCGGCCCCGGCGAGGAGGCTGAAGGCCACGAAGACGATCGTTCCGAGCATGAACATCCGCTTGCGGCCGATCCGGTCGGCGAGCACCCCGCAGGTGATGAGCAGGGCGGCGAACACCAGCGAATAGATGGAGGTCACCCACAGCACCGAGGTCCGGTCGATGCCGAGGTCCTGGACGATCGTGGGGATGAGGACGTTGACGATGCTGCCCTCGAGCACGATGAGGGAGACGCCGAGCAGGAGGGCGAGGAGCGCCAGCCAGGGCCTGTCCTGCGTGCCGGGCTCAGGGCTGTGCGATGTCACGGACACCTCCGTCGGCGGGAACGTCGGTGAGAGACGCTACCGCCTGTCCCCGCGGCTCAAACTCTCCCCGCGCGCGTTCGTCACCTCATCCCGCGGATGCAGGGGGGCGACACGCGGGATGAGGTGACGAAATCCCGGGATAATGCCCGGCGTGAGCGATACGACGCTGTCGGGACGGGCCAGCGAGACCCTGCGGGACATCGAGGACTTCGCCAACCCGGCGGGCGAATGGCGGCGTCGCATCGCGGAGTTCCTCGGCACGTTCTTCCTCGTCCTCGTGGCTGCCGGGGCCGGGATGATGGCCGCGGCGTACGACGGGGCCATCGGGCGCACGGCGGCGGTGGTGGCGCCCGGTCTCATGGTGGCGGCGATCATCCTCTTCATGGGCAAGATCTCCGGTGCCCACCTCAATCCGGCCGTGAGCTTCGCTTTCGCGTTCCGCGGCGACTTCCCATGGTCGCGGGTGCCGGCGTACGTCCTCGCTCAGATCCTGGGGGGACTCACCGCGGTCGTGTTCCTGCAGTGGGTGCTCGGCGTGTCCGCGAGCAACGGCGGGACCTATCCCGCGGAGGGCACCGCGCACTGGGTCGCCTTCGTCATGGAGACCGTCCTCACGTTCGGTCTCGTGAGCGTGATCCTCGGCACCGCCTCGGGCGCGCAGAGCATCGGCCCGATCGGGGCCCTGGCGGTGGGCGGCTACATCGCGCTGGCCGGCATGTGGGCCAGCCCCCCGTCCGGGGCATCGATGAATCCTGGGCGCTCACTCACGCCCGACATCGTGGCCAACGACTACACGGGATGGTGGGTGTACCTCGCCGGGCCGTTCCTCGGGGCTGCCCTGGCCGTGTTGATGGCGTATGTCCTGCGCGGTCCGGGCGGCGGCCTCACCGCGCTCATGGCGGCGGAGGGCGTGGAGGCCGCCAAGAAGGAGATCGAGGAGGCCAAGGGCGCGGAGCAGACCGCGGTGGAGGAGGGCAAGACACGCAAGGCGCGACACGAGGCGCGGCTGGCCCAGTTGGCCTCCGACGTCGAGGACAAGGACCAGCAGGACGTGGACCGGGACGCGCAGCAGGCGAGGGAGGTGGCCCAGCGCCTCGGCTCTGCCGGGTCGGCGGGTGGCCTCGCCGGGTCGGCGGATTCGACGCCCCCGGAGGACACCGGGTCCAAGGGACAGCCCTAGTTCCCCCGTGACAGGATCGGGCTATGCCGGAATCCAACCTCCACGCCACCCTGCACACCTCCATGGGCGACATCAAGCTCATCCTCTACCCCGATCAGGCGCCCAAGACCGTGCGCAACTTCATCGGGCTCGCCGAGGGCACTCAGGAGTGGACGGATCCCAAAGTCAAGGCCAAGACGACGAAGCCTTTGTACGACGGCACGATCTTCCACCGCGTGATCGCGGGCTTCATGATCCAGGGAGGCGACCCGTTGGGCACCGGCACCGGCGGGCCCGGCTACAACTTCGCCGATGAGTTCCACCCCGAGCTGCAGTTCGACCGGCCCTACCTGCTCGCCATGGCGAACGCCGGCCCCAACACGAATGGCTCCCAGTTCTTCATCACCGTGACGCCCACGGCCTGGCTGAACTTCAAGCACACGATTTTCGGGGAGGTCGCCGACCAGGCGTCGCGCGACGTGGTGGACGCGATCTCGAACGTCCCGACCGGCCCGCAGGACCGACCGGTGACGCCGGTGGAGATCACGGGCATCACCGTCGAGCGGGGTTGAGCGAGACCTCCCCGCCACCGGCAACACCCGCGCCCGGGCCGGAGGCGGTCCCCTGCTACCGCCACCCCGATCGCGGCACGTTCATCCGCTGCACGCGCTGCGAGCGGCCGATCTGCCCGGAGTGCATGCGCTCCGCGCCCGTGGGATTCCAGTGCCCTGAGTGCGTCGGCGAAGCCGCCCGCACGGTGCGTGCACCCGTCACCGTGACCGGGGGCCGCGTGATCGAGCGGCCCTACGTCACGTACGGCCTCATCGGCATCACGGTCGCGTCGTTCGTGCTGCAGTTCGCTGTCGGCATCAACCAGGTGGCCGAGGACTACGGCATGTGGCCCTACGGCATCGTGATCTACGGGGAGTGGTGGCGGCTGCTCACCGCCGCGTTCCTGCACGGCTCCTTCCTGCACATCCTCTTCAACATGTACGTCCTCTTCGTGCTCGGGCCCACGCTCGAGAGAGTCCTCGGTCACGTCCGCTTCATCGTGCTCTACCTCGTCGCGGCTCTGGGGGGCGCGGTGGCGTCGTACACCTTCTCCGACCCTCGCTCGGTCTCCGTCGGGGCGTCCGGAGCGATCTTCGGGCTCATGGGCGCGATCCTCGTGGCCGGCAGGCGGATGAAGTGGGACATCACCCAGGTCCTCGTGCTGCTCGGCATCAACGTCGTCATCGGCTTCCTCTCACCCGACGTGGATTGGCGCGCGCACTTCGGCGGCCTGGTCGTGGGCGCCATGGTCGCGGCGGTCTTCGTGTGGACGCCGCCGCCGTTCCGGTCGGCGCGCGTGCTGTGGCAGGTGCTCGGGGTCCTCGGCGTCCTGGCCCTCCTCGTCGCGATCACGGTGTGGCGAACGGGGCAGTTGGGGGCCGAGGTGGGCCTGCTGGGACTCGCCTGAGGCCTGTCCACAGGTTTTCCCCACCTGGGGAGAATCACACCGCTGTGGTTCGCCCGCCCGACGAGACCACGCGCGCGGGTCCTGCAGCGGCGTCCACCGCGGATTCCTCCTCTTCCCCCGCACCCGGCCTGGGCGCGGCGCCCGCGCCGGGGACCTCAGCGGGGCGATGGCTAGGCTGGTGACGTCCCGCCGTCCCTGGCGCTCCCCCGGAGGTGTTCCGTGCCCGAGTCCCGCGGCCGCAAGCGCGATGACTACACGCCGCCTCCGGAGAAGGGCGAGCGCAAGGTCATGAAGCTCGGCTCGGCGCCGTGGGTGGCACCGACCATGGTGGCCCTCTTCGTCATCGGCCTGGCCTGGATCGTCGTGTACTACATCGCCGGACCGAGCATCCCGGTGATGAAGGACCTCAGCCCGCTCATCAACGTCGTCATCGGATTCGCCTTCATCACCGGTGGCTTCATCGTCTCCACGCGCTGGCGCTGAGTCGCAGCGCCTGCCTGCGGTTCCGTGATATCCCGTGACGCGCATCCTCGTCGTCGATAACTACGACTCCTTCGTCTTCAACCTCGTCCAGTACCTCGGCCAGCTCGGCGCCGACGTCGAGGTACGGCGCAACGACGAGATCACGGCCGACGCGGCGCTGGAGTACGACGGCATCCTCCTGTCGCCCGGCCCGGGCACCCCCCAGGACGCCGGGGTCTGCATCGAGATCGTGCGCACGGCAGCCGCGGCCGCCCAAGACCGTGCAACGCCGCGGCGGGTGCCTATCCTCGGGGTGTGCCTGGGTCA
>CAIVWG010000090.1 GCA_903909555.1 uncultured bacterium
GCAGATCAGCCCCTGGCAGATCTACCAATCCATGACCCGCGATCCCACCCAGGCCCGCGGCGTGAGCCGGACCGTCGTGCGCCGCATCCTCGGCTACGCCCGCCCGTACCGCGGACTGGTCATCGCCTTCCTCATCACCCTGGTGATCGGGTCGCTGCTCACCGTGGCCCAGCCTCTGATGTTCCGGCAGATCGTCGACAACGGCATCTCGCAGGGGAACTCCACCGTCGTCACCGTGCTCGCTCTCGGCATCGCCCTGCTCGCCATCATCGACGCCCTCGTGGGGCTCATCGGCCGCTGGTTCTCGTCGAGAATCGGCGAGGGGCTCATCTTCGACCTGCGCACCCAGGTCTATGACCACGTGCATGGACAGTCCATCGCCTTCTTCACGCGTGCCCAGACAGGGGCCCTGGTTTCGAGGCTGAACTCCGACGTGATCGGGGCCCAGCAGGCGTTCACGTCGACGCTCGGGGGCGTCGTCGGCAACCTCATCACGACGGTGGTCGTCCTCGTGACGATGTTCCTGCTGTCCTGGCAGGTCACGCTCCTGTCCCTCATCCTGGTCCCGCTCTTCCTCCTGCCCGCCCGCTGGATGGGTCGCCGGCTGCAGGGACTCACCAAAGAGCAGATGCAACTCAACGCCCAGATGAGCACGCAGATGACCGAGCGTTTCAACGTCGCCGGGGCCCTGCTCGTCACGCTCTTCGGGCGGCGCACCGACGAGCACGCGCAATTCGCCGACCGTGCCAGCCGCGTACGCGACGCGGGCATCTCCATCGCGATGGCGAACCGATGGTTCTTCACCGCTCTGGTACTCGTCGGGTCCCTGGCCACCGCGATCACGTACGGCGTCGGGGGCAACCTGGTGATCGCCGGGACCCTCACCCTCGGCACGCTCCTGGCCCTGGTGGGGCTGCTCGCCCAGCTCTACGCACCGCTCACCGCGCTGTCGAACGTACGGGTCGATGTCATGACCGCGCTGGTGAGCTTCGAGCGCGTCTTCGAGATCCTCGACCTCCCCCCACTCGTGCGCCAGCCGGCCGATCCACGGCCGGTGCCTGCGGGACCGCTGTCGGTGGCCTTCGATGACGTCACCTTCCGCTATCCCACCTCGGAGGAGGTCTCGCTGGCCTCGCTTGAGTCGATCGCCCGCGACGAGGAGCCGCGCAGTTCCGAGCCGGTCCTGCGCGGGGTCACCTTCGAGGCCAAGCCGGGCCAGCTGGTCGCCCTCGTCGGACCCTCGGGGGCCGGCAAGACGACGATGACGGCGCTGGTGCCCCGGCTGTACGACGCGACCTCCGGCAGCGTGCGCGTCGGCGGAGTCGACGTGCGTGAGGTCGATCTGCAGCAATTGCGCGACTCCATCGGTGTCGTGACCCAGGATGCGCACCTCTTCCACGACACCATCGGCGCGAACCTTCGCTACGCGCGCCCGGACGCCTCGGACGAGGACATCTGGGAGGCGCTGCGCGGGGCACACATCGATGAACTCATCCGGTCACTGCCCCAGGGCCTGCAGACCGTTGTGGGGGATCGCGGCTACCGGCTCTCCGGGGGAGAGAAGCAGCGCATCGCCATCGCCCGGCTGCTGCTCAAGGCCCCGCGGGTGGTCGTCCTGGACGAGGCCACGGCGCACCTGGACTCCGAGTCCGAGGCAGCGGTGCAGGAGGCGCTCGCGACGGCCCTGCACGGGCGCACGTCGCTGGTGATCGCCCATCGCCTGTCGACGATCCGCCAGGCCGATCTCATCCTCGTCGTGGACGACGGTCGGATCGTCGAGCGCGGCACCCATGAGGAGCTCCTCGCGCACGGGGGCCTCTACGCGACCCTGCACGCGACCCAGTTCACGTAGGCCGAACGCCGGGACCCTTCACGGGACGCGCCCGGAGGCCGTCACCAGGGGGAGCGGAGCAGTCCGCCGTCCACCGGGACGAGGACCCCCGTGACATAGCCCGCGGCGGGCGACAGGAGGAAGGCGGCGACCCGCCCGAACTCCTCGGGATCGCCGTAGCGCCCCAGGGGAATGCGGCCCTCCTGAGCCTCGCGGGCCCGGGGGTCGGGGCCATCGAGGGCGAGCGTCCGCGCGGTGGCGATGCGCCCGGGCAGGATGCCGTTGACCCGGATGCCCGGTGCCAGCTCACCCGCGAGGTCCTTGACGAGCATGGCGAGCCCGGGGCGAAGGACGTTGCTCGCGCCCAGTCCCGGGATGGGCTCCTTGACCGTCGTGCTGAGGACCACGAGGACCGAGGAGCCCGGCTCCAGCAGCGGCACCATCTCGCGCAGAGTGCGGATGCTGGCGAGGAGCACGCCGTCGACGGCGTCGGCCCATGCCGCGTCCGAGTAGTCCAGGGCCCGGCCGGGCGGCGGGCCGCCGACGTTGACGACGAGCCCGTCCAGTGAGCCCCAGCGGGCACGGACCTCATCCGCGAGGCGGCGCGCCGCGTCGGGCTGAGTCAGGTCGAGCGCGAGTCCGAGAGACCCGTCGCCCAGGAGGCCGACCGCCTCCTCGACCCGGCGCGCATCGCGCGCGGCAATGAGGACCCGCGCGCCCTCACCGGACAGCACCTCGGCGGTGGCGAATCCCAGGCCGCGGGACCCCGCGGTGACGACGTAGCGCCGCCCCGCTAGGCCGAGGTCCACGTGGGATCCTTCCCCTCGGCCGCGACGGTGCGCGCCTCGCGCCTGAGGAAGAAGAACCACCCCGCGAGGGCGACGAGGGCGAAGAGGATCCACTGGACGGCGTAGGAGATGTTGCGCCCCTCGTCGATGACCGGCAGGGGCAGGGGAGTGACACCGACGTCGGCGGGCTGGGTAGCCACGGCCTCGACGTAGTAGTCGGAGACCCCGTCACCGAGGCTGGCCGGGTCCATCCGCGGCACCTGGCCCGCGGGCAGATCGTCGGGGATCGGTCCCGACGATGGCTCGGCGAGCCTCAGCCGGCCCTCTACGCGGATCGTGCCGTCGGGAGCCAGGGGGGCCGTCACCTGATCCAGGGCCGAGGTGCCGGCGGGCATCCAGCCGCGCACCACCCACGCCGTCGGGCCGCCGTCGACCTCCAGGGGGGTCGCCACCCAGAATCCGTTGCGTCCCTCCAGGGGGCGCTGGCGTACCAGGACAGAGCGCTCGGAGTCGAAGCGCCCCACGGCGACCACGGGGGTCCACTCCGCAGCCTCTTCCTCGAGAGCCTGGGCCAGGGGAATCGACGAGGCCGACGTTCCCGCGCTGAGTTCCACGCGTTCGGCTCGACGCTCCTCGGCGCGCATCCACTGCCAGCGGCTGAGGACGCCGAACGCCGCGATGGCGACGATGACGAGCACGGTGAACGCCACCCACCGCCGCGTTCTCAGCAGGGACCCCATGCTGCCTACGGTAGGACCCGGCCCGGGACTAGGCCGCCGGCGCCCCGGACCCCTCGGGACCGCTCGGCAGCGCCGGGCGCATGGGTGCGGCGGGTGCCACGGGCGCGGGCGCTCGCCGCGAGCGACCGGCGTTGGCCGCCACGACAGCGAGGTAGGGCAGGACCACGGCGCCCGCGATGAGGACCCAGCGGGGCCAACCGGGCACCACGATGGCGAGGAGGACGCAGGCCGTGCGCACGCCCATGGAGAAGAGGTAGCGGCGGGTGCGGCCGGTCTGGTCATCCGACAGGCTCTCGGCGGCCCCCGTGATGGAGTACACCCCCTCGGGCTGCGCCTCTCGTCGGCTCACGCCCCCACGTTACGTCGGATCGGGCAATCCGGCGAGCGGGGCTAGCGGGCGTCGCTGCGGGTCGACAGGTGGAAGTCCGTGACGTCGAGCGGCGGCATGGCCACGCGAGGCGCGTAGTCGCCCATCTCCCGGGGCAGCGTCCTCGCGGTCGTGCCCGCCCGCCGAATGCGCCCGAGCAGGTCGACGGGAGAGTCGTTGAACCGGAAGTTGCCCGTGGAGCCGACGACTTCGCCGTCGCGGACGACGAAGACCCCGTCACGTGTCAGGCCGGTGAGCAGCAGTGTCTGCGGATCGACGACCCGGTTGTACCACAGGCAGGTGATGACGAGCCCCTCATCGACATCGCGCACGAGGTCGGCCACCCCGCCCCGCGATGCGGTGGCCTCGAGTCGGAGGGTGTCGGGGCTGGCGACGAAGGGAAGCCCGTGGTCCTCGGCGAAGCGGCGACTGGCCATGAGTGCCGACAGCCGGCCGTCACGGATCCACCCCACCCTGTCCAGGGGCGCGCCGGAGTCGAAGGCGGAGGCGTGGTCCGACGATGCGGCCGAGGCGAGGAAGGGGGCCGCGGGGATCACCGGGTCGCGAGCGTCGCTCACGAGATTCAGCGGGAGGTCGCTGAGTGACTCGCCGAGGCGCGTTCCGCCGTGGGGAGCGCTGAAGACGCTGCGACCCTCGACGGCGTCCCGGGCCGTGGCCGACCACCACAGGTCGACCATGAGGTCACCGACGGCACCGGGGGAGAGGATGACGCGGTGACGCCCCGGGGCGATATCCCAGTCACGGGCCTGCCACGCCAGCGACTGGTGCAGGGCGTGCTCCGCGCCACTCCAGTCGATGTCGCCGAAGTTGTCGGTCGCCGTCCCCCACCAGGCTGACCGCGTGCGACCGTGGGACTTCGCGGTGATCTCCAAGCGGCCCTGCGGCTGGACGTGGTGGCAGCGCAGACCAGTGCTGCTCGCCAGCCACGTCGCATGGACGGAGTGCTCCGCGTATCCGAACAGTTCTACGTCGCGATCGAGCGCGGATCGCAGCAGGTGGCCGAGTTCCCCGCTCGTCTCGCTGAAGACCGAGCCGTCGGTGTGCGGGGCACTCGGCGCCCATGCGCCCTGGCTCTCGCCGGACAGGAGCGGGGCGGCATCCTCCGCCGGCGCCGCACCGGCGAGCGCGGACTCCAGGCGCCCCGCCAATGCGGGCAGGTCCGCGGGCTCGGGGGAGGAGAGCGACGCCGTCGCGGTGGCCATGCCGCCGGGCCCCCTGCGGAAGCCGACGAGGGTGATCTCCCGCGAGCGGGATTCGCCCGTGGTGGTGAGCGTGTTGCGCGCCCAGCGCAGATTCGCCTCGCTCGACTCGCGCACGAGCGCGATGCATCCGTCGAGGGCCCCGGCCGCATCGACAGCGCTCTCGGCGAGGTCGCGGGAGAGGATCACGCCCGGGCCTCCTGTGCGCCGTTGAGGATGTTGACGCCCTCGAACACCGCGGCCGGGCAGCCGTGCGACACGGCGGCGACCTGGCCGGGCTGGCCCTTGCCGCAATTCAGGGCCCCACCGAGGAGATAGGTCTGCGGGCCGCCCAGCGCGACGAGCGAACCCCAGAAGTCGGGCGTGCGGGACTGGTACACGACGTCGCGGACCTGGCCTTCGAGGCGGCCGTGACGGATCCGATGGAATGTCTGCCCTGTGAACTGGAAGTTGTACCTCTGCATGTCGATTGACCAACTGCGGTCGCCCACGATGAAGATTCCGTCCTCCACCGAGGCGATGAGCGAGGCGATGTCGGGGCCCCGAGGATCGGGGAGGAGGGAGACGTTCGGCATTCTCTGGATGGGAATGTGCAGACCGGAGTCGGCGTAGGCGCATCCGTTGGAACGGTCGAACCCCATCTCCGCCGCCATGGCGCGGTCGAGTTGATAGCCCACCAGGACGCCGTCGCGCACGAGATCCCAGCGCTGCGCCGCGACGCCCTCGTCGTCCCAGGCGACGGTGGCGAGCCCGAACTCCGCCTCACGGTCTCCCTGGACGTTCATGAGGTCGGATCCGTACCGCAACGAGCCCAGAAGGTCCGGCGTGGCGAAGGACGTGCCGGCGTAGTTGGCCTCGTAGCCGAGGGCTCGGTCCAGTTCGGTGGCGTGCCCGACGGACTCGTGGATCGTCAGCCACAGGTTGGTCGGATCGATGACGAGCGTGTAGGCGCCGGGTTCCACACTGGGGGCCTTCAGCTTCTCGCTCACGACATCGGGCAGGCGACCGAGTTCGTCCTCCCAGTCCCAGGCTCGGGCCCCGCCCACCGTCGGGCACGGCCCGAGGACGTACTCCCATCCGCGCGCCACCGGCGGCGCCGTCGTCGCGACGGTCTCGAATCTCCCGGACGCCGGATCGATCACGGTGGCGGCCCATTCCGCCTCGATGCGCCTGCGTGTCTGGACGGTGCGCGTTCCGGCGCTGTCGGCGTAGTGGGTCTCCTCCCGCACGAATGCTGCGTGCGCGTCGACGTGCGCGATCCTCGGGTCCTCGAGGAGTCGCGCGCTGCGCTCGGCGAGCACGGCCACCCGATCCGACTCGGCGACGTCGAAGGGATCGATGTCGAAGGGGGAGTTCCACGCTCCCACGTGGACGGGCTCCGGAGCGAGCTCAACCCGTCGCGTGGTCAGCCGCGCGTTGCGCCGGGCCATCTCCACCGCGCGGAGGGCGAGCGTCCGGGCGTCCTCGGTCGACGTGCCGTCGCTCGCGGCAAAACCCCAGCATCCGTCGACGATGACCCGGACCCCCAGTCCCGAGGAGGCGTCGTCGATGTTGGACTCCGTCCGGGCGTCGCGCAGCACGAGGGCCCCGGTGCGCTGCCGGATCGCGCGGGCGTCGGCGTGCTCCGCTCCGGCAGCCACGGCCTGGTCGATCGCGGCATCGAGTCGTGCGGCGTCGGCGCCGGATGCGGTCATCGGTCTACTCTCCCAGTCCCGCGTCGGAATCCCGGGCCGTGCGCAGCTCGCGGGGCGGGCGCAGGAGGATCCCGGCGGGGAGCATGAGGAGGAGGACCCAGTAGCCCAGCCACGAGTACACCAGCGTTGCCAGGCCGGCGAGGATGAAGATCGCGAAGAACGCGGCGCCGCGGTAGCGGGCGCGGGTCGAGCGCAGGCTCTGCCAGAAGGCCTTGCGATCCGAGGCGATCAGCTCGGGGTGTCGGCTGATGTGCACGGCCACGAGCGACCCCATGGCGCTGATGTAGGCCAGCGTCCACCAGTACAGGACGCCGGTGCCGTCCGTGGTGAAGGGCGTGTTGGTCTCCCAGGCCGCCATGTCGTCCCCTCCCGCCCACATCGACGCGGGCCAGGGCAGGAAGACGAACCCGATGAGCCAGCAGATGTTCAGCCAGAAGATCGTGCTGTCGAACCCGTTGAGAAGGTTCATCACACGGTTGTGGATGCCCCACATGATGGCGACCACGAAGAACGTGGAGATGAAGGTGATGATGTGGCCGAGATTGGCCACGAGGACATCGAGCACGTTCTGGCCAGGCTTCGGACCGCCGATGTCCACCAGCGGAAGCGCGAGGATCGTGATGGCCACCGCCACGACCGCGTCACTGAAGTTGAGGAGCCGCTCCAGGGAGCGACCCGTTCGGATCTCCCACTGGGCCACGCGCACATGCTGCCACGACCCGAGCGCCGCGGGCCGCGCCCGCCGGCGACCGCGAGCCGCCGACGCGATCCGGGTGCCTCCTCCGATAGCGTCTCGCCATGCCCGTTGCGCTGGTCACCGGAGGCAATCGCGGAATCGGCGCCGTCACGGCGTCCGCCCTGGCGGAGGCTGGGTGGGATGTCGTGGTGGGGTCCCGCGACGGGTCGGCACCCGGCGGGCTGGCCGCGGTACCGCTCGACGTGACGTCCACCGAATCGGTGGACGCGGCCTTCGACCGGATCGAGGCCGAGCATGGACCCGTGGCCGCGCTCGTGGCCAACGCGGGCATCACCCGGGACACCCTGGTGCTGCGCATGTCGGACGATGACCTGTCGGCGGTCATCGAGACCAACCTCGTCGGCAGCATCCGGTGCGCCCGCCGTGCGGCCCGGGCGATGATCCGGGCCCGTCGTGGCGCGATCGTGTTCGTGTCCAGCGTCGTCGGTCTCAGCGGCTCAGCCGGGCAGGTGAACTACGCCGCCTCCAAGGCCGGCCTTGTCGGCGCCGCGAGGTCCCTCGCCCGCGAACTCGGTCCGCGCGGGGTGACGGTCAACGTCATCGCCCCGGGCTTCGTCGAGACCGACATGACCGCGGTACTCGACGAGTCGCGGCGCGGCGAGATCCTGTCCCAGGTCCCACTCGCCCGGTTCGCCAACGCTGACGAGGTCGCCGCGACGATCGCGTTCCTCGTCTCGGAGGCGGCGTCGTACATCACCGGCGCGGTCATCCCGGTGGACGGCGGCCTGGGCATGGGGAACTGAACGTCGCCGACGGGACGCACACGAGCGAAGGGACATGTCCATGGGGATCCTCGAGGGCAAGACGATCCTGGTGACCGGCGTGCTCACCGACCAGTCCATCGCCTTCCACGTGGCTCGCCTCGCCCAGGAAGAGGGCGCCGATGTCGTGCTCACCTCCTTCGGCAGGGCGCTGTCGCTCACGAGGCGGTCCGCCACGCGCCTTCCCGCGGAGGCGCCCGTCGTCGAACTCGACGTCACCTCCGAGCAGGACCTCGCCACCCTTGCCGAGCGGCTGCCCGCGCAGCGCCTGGACGGCGTTCTTCACTCGATCGGATTCGCCCCCGAGTCGGCCCTGGGCGGGCGATTCCTCGACACGCCGTGGCCGGACGTGGCCACGGCCATGCAGGTCTCGGCGTACTCCCTGGCATCCCTCACCGTGGGCTGCCTTCCGCTCATGGAGCGGGGGAGTGCCGTCGTGGGACTGGACTTCGACGCTTCGGTGGCCTGGCCGGCCTACGACTGGATGGGCGTGGCGAAGGCGGCCCTGGAGTCGTGCGCGCGATATCTCGCCCGCGACCTGGGGCCGCGCGGGATCCGGGTCAACCTCGTGGCCGCGGGACCCATCCGGACGATGGCCGCCAAGAGCATCCCGGGGTTCGACGCGTTCGACGCCGTCTGGTCGTCGCGGGCACCGCTGGGATGGGACCTCGACGACCCCGGTCCCGCGGCGCGGGCGTGCGTCGCGCTGCTGTCGGACTGGTTCCCCGCCACGACCGGGGAGATCGTTCACGTGGACGGCGGGGTCCACTCCCAGGGGGCGTGACATGGCGCGCACGCTGATCCTGCTGCGGCACGCGAAGTCCATGTACCCGCCCGGGGTGCCCGACGCGGATCGGCCACTAGCCCCGCGCGGGGAGCGCGATGCGCCCGCCGCCGGCCGGTGGATCGCGCAGAGGTACCCGGCCCCCGGGGCGCTCGTGCTGTCGCCCGCGCGCCGGACCCGCGAGACCTGGGGTCTCGCGTCCGCCGAGGCTCCGGGCTGGCCGGATCCGATCCTCGAGGACCGCGTCTACGAGGCGGACGCCGGCACGCTGCTCGGCATCGCGCGGGACCTTCCTCGCGACGTCACCGAGGCGATCCTCATCGGGCACAACCCGGGGCTGGAGGATCTTGCGCTGCTCCTGGCCGGCGACGCGGATCCGCAGGTGCTGGGCCGGCTCATGGCCAAGTTCCCCACGTCGGGCGTCGCCGTCATCGACATCGCGGGGGACTGGGCGGACCTGCCCCGGGGGGCACGCCTCAGTGAGATGGCGGTTCCGCGCGGCTAGCGGCGACGATCCCGTCCGCCGCATCCGCGGACTCGACCTCCTCCCGCGTCACCCCGAGGAGGAACAGCACCGAGTCGAGATAGGGAACAGTGACCGCGGCGTCGGCGGCCGCCTCCACGCTGGGCTTGGCGTTGAAGGCGACTCCGAGGCCCGCCGCCTCGAGCATGTCGAGGTCATTGGCGCCATCGCCGATGGCGATCGTGCGCGACAGGGGCACCCCGAACTCCGCCGCGAACTCCTCTAGCGCCCGACGCTTGCCCGCACGATCGACCACAGATCCGGTCACCCTTCCGGTGAGCACGCCATCGACGATCTCCAGCGAGTTCGCGCGAAGCCGGTCGACGCCGAGTTCCTCGGAGAGTTCCGCGATGACCTCGGTGAAGCCACCCGAGACGAGACACACGTGGAAACCCAGGCGCTTCAGGGTGCGGCACAGGGTGCGCGCGCCGGGGGTCAGCCGGATTCGTCCGGCGACCTCCCGGAGGGCGGACTCGGGGAGGCCCTCCAGTAGGGCGACCCGGGCCCGCAGCGCCTCGGCGAAGTCCATGTCGCCGCGCATGGCGGCGTCGGTGATGCGCGCGACCTCGTCCCCCGCACCCGCAAGTCCTGCGAGCAGGTCGATGACCTCGTCCTGGATCAGGGTCGAGTCGACGTCCATCACGACGAGTCGCTGACCTCGGCGCGTGAGGCCGGCGGCCTGGACCGCGATATCGACGCCCATGTCCCGCGCTCGTGCCGACAGGATCCGGCGCAGTTCGAGCACGTCGAGGCCGGAGCCCTCGAAGACCACAGCGGTGACCGGGTACGCCGCGATCCTCCTGATGCGGTCGATGTTGCCGCCGCGCCGGGCGATCTCGGCGGCGAGTTCGGCGACCGCGCCGGGCCGCAGCGGGGCGCCGAGCACGGTGATGTGCACCCGCCGGCGACCGGATTCCGCCTCCTCTGGAGCCCCCGGCACGGTCTCCGCCTCCATGCCCAGGCGTGCTGCGACGCTGTGCACTGCCGCCCGAACGTCGCTGACGTCCTGCGCGCGCAGTCCCAGCAGGGCAGCCAGCACCAGCCGGCCTCGGACGACGAGCTGCTCGAGGTCCAGGACGGTCACGGGGAAGGCGCGCAGCTCGTCGAAGAGCGACGCGGTCACGCCCGGGCGGTCGCGTCCGCTGAGGATGACCAGCAGGGAGCCGTCCATGCCTCCACCCTAGGGTCCCGCGGTTGCCCGATGTCCCGAGCCAGGTCTGCCCTCCGTCCCGGCAGCGGGCACCCGGGCACTCCTTCAGGCCGTCAGCGCACTCGGCTGAACGCCACCTCGACCGCGTCGCGAGCCGCGCGATCGACGGGCTCCAAGGCGGAGCGGAACCCTGACTCGTCGTGGGACGTGAGACCGCGAGGATACGCGCGCCCCGCCCCGACAGCGGCCAGGATGCGCGCACCCCGGATCCCCAGGGCCACGTCCGGGGATGCCTGCCGGTCCGTGCCTGCCGCGCCCCGTCCCGGCCACGGCGCCTCCTCCCACGCGCGCACGAGTTCCTGCCAGCCCGTCGCGTCCGGGGCGCGCGGAACGGCGGCGCCCGTCGCCTCCAGGTCCGTGGAGGCGGCCAGGACGGCACCGCGCAGGGCGACGTCGGCGTCGCGGGGGGTCATCGACAGCCACGAGGCGGCGGGCGAGATCGACGTGGCCCCCTGCGGGACCACGATCGACCACGCGCGACTGCCCGGAACCAGCCAGGCCCGGACGCGGTCGCCCGAGCAGAGCAGCACGGCCGCTCCGGAGTCGTAGGCCTCCGGTGGCACCTCCGCGAGCCCGCGCGCATCACCGGCGCGGGGGAGCAGGAGGGCGAGGCCGGCAGCGGCGGGGATCGTGCCGTACGGCACTGAGCGGGTTGACCGGGCCTCGGCGACGATGTCGAGCCACGACGTCCGGTCCGGGGCGCGGATGCCGAGCTCGCCGAGCACTCCCAGGGCGGTGTCGGCGGGCTCCCGGCCGTCGAGGCAGGCGGCGAGCCAGGAGCAGGCGACGGCGGCATCCCGGATCGACACGGGCGTCACCACGCAGGAGTCGCGTGCACCGGACACGCTCGCGACGCTACACATGCTGGCCCGCGCCCGGGCGAGGGGCACGCGGGCGGCGCGGCGCGCCCGGGCCTCTCGCGGTGGCGGGCGGATAGGTTGAGTCCGGGGTTGCGGGTCCTGACGAGGAGGCTGCGTGGACGAGGTGCTGGCCCTGAGGGATGTGGGCGTCCGGCGCGGAACCACGTGGATCCTGTCCGGGATCACCTGGACGGTTCGCCTGGGCGAGCAGTGGGTCGTGCTCGGTCCCAACGGAGCAGGCAAGTCGACTCTGCTCTCCATCGCGGGTGCGCGGCTCTTCCCGACCGAGGGCACCGTCGAGATCCTCGGGGAGCTGCTGGGGCGCACGGACACCGCCGAGTTGAAGACGCGCCTCGGCGTCGTCGGCGCGGGTTCCCCGGCGATCCCCGCGCGGGAGAGGGTGCGCGACGCCGTGGTGACGGCGGCGTACGGCATCACCGGTCGATGGCGGGAGGCCTACGCGCCCGAGGACCTCGCGCGTGCGGAGGCGCTCCTGCACAGGCTCGGGATCGCCGAGCTCTCCGATCGCCGCTACGGCACGCTGTCCGACGGTGAGCGCAAGCGCACTCAGATCGCGCGGGCGCTGATGACGGACCCTGAACTGTGCTTATGGGACGAGCCGGCCGCCGGGCTCGACCTGGGGGCCCGCGAGGAACTCCTGGCCCGCCTCACCCGCATGGCGACGGACCCGTGGGCCCCGGCGACGATCCTCGTCACGCACCACGTGGAGGAGATCCCGCCCGGGACCACGCACGCGCTGCTGCTGCGCGGGGGAGAGTCGGTCGCGATGGGGAGGCTCGAGGAGGCCCTGTCCGACGACGCGCTCACGCGCGCGTACGGGGTGCCCATCCGTGTGCATCGGGTCGGCGAACGCTGGACCGCGCAGGCGAGTGGCGCGTGACGGTGCGCTCCTCACGGGTGAGGTGGACTTTCGCCGACCAGCTCGGTCCGCACTTCCTCGGGCCGGACGATGCCCGGGGCGAGGACACCGGTGAGCGGGTCCTGCTCATCGAGTCCCTGCGCGCGCTTCAGCGGCGCCGCTACCACCGGGCCAAGGCGCACCTGGTCCTGTCGGCGCTCCGGCACCGCGCCGCCGAACTGGGGGATCGAGCGGTGCACGTCTCCGCCGACACCTACCGTTCGGGCCTGGCTCAGGCGGGCCTCTCCGGCGCTGACCTGAGCGTGTGCGCTCCGACGTCCTACGGCGCGCGTCGCCTGGTGACGTCGATCGGCGCTGACGTGCTGCCCGCGCGGGGCTTCATCACCAGCGAGGCGGAGTTCGCGGACTGGGCTGTACGCCGCGGCAAGCGCCGGCTCCTGCTGGAGGACTTCTACCGCGAGGCGCGGACTCGGACCGGGGTCCTCATGGACGGCGACGAGCCTGTCGGGGGGCGGTGGAACTTCGACGCCGACAATCGCCTCCCACCCCCGCGGGGAGCCGTGAGCCTGGGACTGCCCGAGCCGTGGTGGCCCGAGGAGGATGCCATCGACGCGTCCGTCCGGGCCGACCTGGCGGAGTGGGAGCGGCAGGGCCTGATCCAGCTCGTCGGCCGCGACGGTCCCCGGCGCTTCGCGGCCACCCGAGCCGAGGCGCTGGCGGTCCTCGACGACTTCATCGCGCATCGCCTCGCGGACTTCGGTCCGTACGAGGATGCCGCGCTCGTGGGCGACTGGGTGATGGCGCACTCGATGCTCTCGGTGCCGATGAACCTCGGCCTGCTGGATCCGCGGGAGGTCATCGATCGCGTGGTCGCGGCCGGGAAGTCCGGCGACGCGCCTCTCAGCAGCGTCGAGGGCTTCGTGCGTCAGGTGATGGGCTGGCGCGA
>CAIVWG010000091.1 GCA_903909555.1 uncultured bacterium
GCTCGCGCGGGCGGTGACGACGTACGCGTCCGGCTGCAGTCCTTCGACCGAGCCGCGGACGACGCCGGTGAGCGACGTGGGCGCGGTGTTGACCCGGAGGAGTTCGGGGACCTCGGGCCTGCCGACGGGACCGAAGGGGACCCCGGCAGCGGCAAGGAACTCGGTGTAGGCGGACACCCGCGTGTACACGCCGGGTCCCTGGCGTGAGCCGCACACCTCCAGTCCCCAGCTCACCACGCCGACGAGGCGGCGACCGTCGCCGGTGCCCCCCACCAGCGGGCCACCGGAGTCGCCGACGCAGGCATCCACGGGCCGGCCGCCGCGCACTCCGTCGGCGCAGAGCATCTGGGCCGGATCGACGTCCGCAGGACCGTAGCCCCCGAAAGACACGCCGTCGAGGACGAACTGCTGGCCGCCTCCGCACGACGATCGCGGGAACACGACAAGGTCTCCGGTGCGGAAGACATCGGGGTACTTCCACGGTGAGCGCTTGTTGATGGCGCCCCAGCCCGCCACGCTCACCGGTGCACGCGCCCCGGCGATCGTCGTGGCTTCCTCCGCGGTCGTCGGCGTCAAGGTGGGAGTCGACTCCAGGGGAAGGTCGAGGGTGATGACGGCGATGTCACCGGCGAAGGACTTCGGGTCGTACCCGGGGTAGACCTCGATGGCGGTGACGTCGCGCACCCGCAGGGTGAGTCCGCTCAGCGAACCGTCCGGCCCGGGAGCTCCGACCACGAGATCGCGCGCGTTGCGGTTCCTCACGCAGTGCGCGGCGGTGATGACGAGGGTCTCCGACGCTAGGGTGCCCGCGCAGAACTGCGCGATGGCGAAACCCTGCTCCTCGAACGTCGCCTTCTTCGCGATGGCCACGAGGAAGGGCCACTCGGCCATCGAGCCCTGCTCCCCGTTGACGACCCGCGGCGAGGGGGGAGGCGCGGCTGCCACGGTCGTGGGCACGAACGGGATCAGCGCGGCGGTAGCGAGCGCGGCGGCAAAGATGGTGCGGCCCCAGCGGGGCCCTCCCATCATGGGAGCCTCGTGAGGAAGGCCGCGGGCGAGGCTCCGCTGGTGCCGACGGGGGCCACCCGCAGGGGCTCGGACGTCGTACTGCCGACCGCGTTGGTCGTGGTGGCGCGGCACGAGTACGCGACGTTGGACTTCAGCCTCAGATCGACATGTCCGCGGGCCACCGCGCCGCGGACTGCGGACAGTCGCGAGGAGCAGGTCACCGTGGTGCGGGCGGAGATGACCGGTGATCGTCCGGGGGTCACGAAGACACGGGTGAGCCCGTTCGCGCGCTGCGCCGTTCCGGTGATGGTCGGCCTGCTGGGAGCCGACGCCGTCCTCGCGGTCGCGGTGGCGGGAGCGGACTCCCCTCCGGGACCGATTGCCACGGCGGCGACGGAGTAGGTCGTGGCGGCCGACAGGCCGGTGATGGTGCAGGTGCCGGACGCGCCCTCCACCGGGCAGGTCCCCGCCGGAGCGCCCGGCGCCGTCGCGGTCACGGTGTAGCGGGACACCGAAGCGGCATCCCCGGGCGCGACCTTCACCGTGATGGAGCCGGCACCGCCGGTCGCGGAGAGGGCGGGGGTGCCGGGCGCGGGCTCGGGCTCCACGGTGACGCCGGCCGCCACCAGCCAGTCGCGGAACTCCGCGGCGGTCGCCCGCGTGTAGATCCCGGGGCTCTTGGGGTCGAGTGCGTCGCCGTCCTCGTCGAAGCCGGCGCATCCGATGCCGAGGCTCACCACGCCGAGGAGGACCTGCCGTCCGTCGCGCGAGGAGAACAGCGGGCCGCCGGAGTCGCCCTGGCAGGTGTCGATGATGAGGTCGGTATCGGGCACGGCTCCGATCGCGCACACGGCCGTGCGCGTGTCGATGTCGGCACCCGTGTCCGCGGGCATGCGGAAGGTCACGCGCCCGATCTGGTAGGTGCCTTCGCCGCGGCAGACCCGATTCGGCACGGCGGTGAGCTCCGCGAGCAGCGCGATGGTGCTCGTCGAAGCACCCCACGCGCGTGTGACGCCGAATCCGGCGGAGAAGACCGTCGAGCCGGCCGCGAGGAGTTGCTGTCCCGCCGTCGGGCTGGCGACCGGCATGGGATCCACCGAGGTCACCGGCGCGGCCAGCGTGAGGACCGCGATGTCATGGGAGTACGTGTCCGCGGGGACGTCGTAGAGCGGATGCCGGTCGACGCGGGTCACGACGAGGTCCGCGGGCGGCCGTGCGCCCGAGGAAGGCGTGAGGCCGACGCGGATCACGTCAGGGGACATGACTCCCCCGCCGGGGGTGGTCACGCAGTGACCGGCGGTGATCACCGCCTGCGGCCCGGCCAGGGTGCCTCCGCAGGCGTAGCCTCCGGCTCGGACGTAGGCGAGCCGGGTGACCTCGTCGGGCAGGGCGGGGCGACCGTTGACGACCTTGGGGCCGATCTCGATCGGGCTCGCCCACGCCGCGGCGGGTGCGCTGGCAGCGATGGCGGCCGTGGCGATCGCAGCGGCGACGGCACCGCGTGCGAGCGCGGCCAGCCTCGGGGAACGACGTGCCGCGCGCATGGTCTCCACGGTAGGCGAGGATGGGGTCTCGACGACAGTCGAGGGGTCGGCGGAGTGAGGAGAACCATGGGTACCGCGCTGGTGACGGGGGCAACGTCGGGAATTGGCTGGGAATTCGCTCGGACTCTGGCATCGCGCGGCCACGACGTGTGCCTCGTCGCGCGCGACGAGTCCCGGCTCGAGCAGCGCGCCGAGGAGCTCCGCCGGCTGCGCGTGGATGCGGAATGCATCTCCGCCGACCTGTGCGAACGTGCGGGGCTGGCCCGCGTGGAGGAGCGCCTCTCGGATCGTCTGCGCCCTGTCGAGATCCTCGTCAACAATGCCGGCTTCGGCGTCCCTCATCGTTTCGTCGGCGGCAGCATCGAAGACGAGCAGCGCATGCTCGACGTCCTGGTGACCGCGGTGATGCGGCTGAGTCACGCCGTCCTCCCCGTCATGGTCGACCGAGGAACGGGCGCGATCCTCAACGTGAGCAGCGTCGCCGGATGGATCACCGGAGGGACCTACTCCGCGGCGAAGGCGTGGGTCACGGTGTTCAGCGAGAGCCTGAGCATCGAGTTGGCCGGCACCGGCGTGCACGTCACGGCCGTGTGCCCGGGCTTCACGCACACCGAGTTCCACCAGCGCGCGGGGATGGAGATGGATGCCGTCCCCGAGTGGATGTGGCTGGACGCGCAGGATGTCGTGGACACCGCGCTGCGCGACGTTCGCAAGGGACGTCCCGTGAGTGTCGCAGGCCCGCAGTACAAGGCCCTGTCGCTCGCGGCGCAGTACATGCCGCGTCCGCTGGTGCGCGCTCTCGGGTCACGCCGCGCCGGAGGCCAGGCTCGCGCGTCGCACTGAGATCTCGTCACCGTGGTGTCGACGGAGCTGTGTCGACCGTGTCGCGTCCTCAGGGGCGTGCGGCGATCTCGACGATGGCGTGAGCGGCCGGCGCCTCGATGACCTCCCACCCGCGCAGCCGTGCTCCCAGTGCCGCCGTGCGGGTGTCCTCGTCTGCCTCCGGCGTGACGATGACGACGACGGGTGCATCGGGCCAGTCCTGCCCGGGAGCCGGGAGCCGAGGATCGACGAGGACGTAGCCGTGCACGGCCCGGCGCGCCGCGCGCTGTGCGAAGCCGAGCGCGGGAGCGTGCTGCGCCCACGGCCCGGCCATGACGAGCAGCAGCGGGGTCTCGGGGCAGCGTTCCTGGATCGCCAGCGCCGAACGCGCGGTCCAGTCGGCGTCGACGCACTCCAGGTCCGACAGGTCAAGGAGGGGGCAGCCGGACGGGGGGAGGACGTCGTACGGCGCTCCCGGAGTGAGCACCAGCGTCCCCGTCGTCATGCCCGGCACTCTAGGGTCGGCGGCATGAGCGCTCGCGACGACCTGCGGCAGCAGATCATGGACAAGGCCGTGGTCCACGGCAAGGTGATCCTCTCCAGTGGCCGGGAGGCCGACTACTACGTCGACCTGAGACGGGTGACGTTGGACAGCGAGGCGGCACCCCTGATCGGCGAGGTGATGCTCGACCTCACCGCGGACTGGTCGTACGACGCCGCCGGCGGTCTCACGCTCGGCGCCGACCCGGTCGCGACCGCGATGCTGCACGCTGCCGCGGCACGGGGGCAGCGTCTCGATGCCTTCGTCGTGCGCAAGGAGGGCAAGGCGCACGGCCTTCAGCGACGCATCGAGGGCCCCGATGTCGAGGGCCGGCGCGTGCTCGCGGTGGAGGACACGTCCACGACGGGTTCGTCGGTGATGGCGGCGGTCGAGGCGCTCCGGGAGGCCGGGGCCGAGGTGGTGGGAGTCGCCGTCATCGTCGACCGCGGGGCCGGGGATGCCGTACGCGAGGCCGGCTTGGAGTACCGCGCGGCGTACTCGCTCGCGGACCTCGGCCTCAGCTAGTTGCGCGCTTCTCCCGGCGGTGGCGGATCCACTCGATGCCGATGGGGACCACGCTCACGAGCACGATGAGGATGAGGATGACCTCGATGTTGCTCTTCACGATGGGGATGTTGCCGAGGAAGTAGCCGGCAAGGGTGACGCAGACCGCCCAGAGGAAGCCCCCGATGATCGTGTAGAGCATGAAGCGACGGAAGTCCATGCGCCCGACGCCGGCGATCGCTGTGATGAAGGTGCGCACGATCGGAACGAACCGGGCTAGCACGATGGCGCGGCCGCCGTACCGGTCGAAGAAGGCATGGGTCTTCTCGACGTAGGCCTTCTTGAAGATGCGGGAGTCCTCACGCCGGAACAGCGCGGGCCCGGCCTTGTATCCGATCCAGTAGCCCACGGCGTTGCCGACGATGGCGGCGAGGAAGAGGAGCAGGCAGGCCAGCCAGATGTTGATCGAGATGAAGCCCGATGCGATGAAGAGCCCGGTGATGAACAGCAGTGAGTCGCCGGGGAGGAAGAAGCCGATGAGTAGGCCGCACTCCGCGAAGATGATGCCGAGGACCACCCAGAAGGCGATGTCCCCGAGAGCGATGAGGAGGGTCTCGGGGTCCAGCCACTCCGGTCCCAGTGCCGTGACGGTAGCGAGGAGGCTCAAGGCGACGTCCGGCATCCTTCGACTGTACGGGGCGAGCTGCCCTGAGGCCCGGATTAGGGTCGTCAGCATGGATCCGAGGTGGGACCCCGAGCTGGTCGAGCAGGGGGACACCCGCAATGTGGTGGACCGCTACCGCAACTGGACGGTGGAGGCCATCGTCGAGGACCTGGACTCCCGGCGGCATCCCTTCCACGTCGCGATCGAGAACTTCGAGCACGATATGAACATCGGTTCGGTGGTGAGATCGGCGAACGCCTTCCTTGCGGCGGAGGTCCACATCATCGGGAAGCGGCGATGGAATCGCCGGGGCGCCATGGTCACCGAGCGCTACCAGCACGTGCGCCATCACGAGTCGGTGGGCGGCTTCGTGGCGTGGGCTGCGGAGGCGAAGGTCCCGGTCGTCGGAATCGACAACGTGGAGGGTTCGGTGGCGCTGGAGACGTACGCGCTGCCGCGATCGTGCGTCCTGGTGTTCGGCCAGGAGGGACCGGGCCTGTCGGCGGAGGCGCTGGCGGCGTGCGTCGACGTACTCGCGATCACGCAGTTCGGATCCACGCGGTCGATCAACGCGGGAGCGGCTGCGGCGATCGCCATGCACGCGTGGGTCCGCCAGCACATCTTCGCCCAGCCGTAGGCATCGTTTGAGTTCCGTGAATGGTTGCTAAGTCGGGACTTAGCAACCATTCACGGAACTCAAACGCGGGGGGTGTCGTGGTGGGGCTGTGGACAGCGGCGGCTGGGCACGGGTCGAGCGACGGACGATGTGCGGGTGACCCAGCCGGCCAGGAGTGCGACGCGCGAGGTGCGCGCCATGCTTGCGGCGCACTTCGGCTCCCTACCGTTCTCCGGCGGCATGGCCTCCGAGGCGGGAATCTCTCGACAGCAGTTGAGAACAGCCCATGCCCTGGGCCATGTCAGGCGACTGCACAGGGGGATCTACGTACTGTCATGCGCACCAGACTTCGGGGATTCAGCGGTCGCGAGAGCCAAGGCTGCACTCATGGCGATCGATGGAGTACGCGCGGCCGTGGCAGGCGTCGTGGCCGGCCAACTTCATGGACTGCCTCACGTCACCCCTCTCGGCGTTGCTGCGCGCCAGCCCAAGGTGGAGATCATGGTTGCAGCTCCCTTCACTCCTCGCTGCGGCTACCGATCGATCGATTCCGTGGTGCGGCGCGTGGAGGACTTCCCTGCCGACATCGAATCCATCGACGGGATTCCGGTCACGTCCCTACTCCACACGGCGATCGATGTGGCCCGCATGGGTCGTCGCATCCCCGGGAGGCCGCGCGCGCAGGCGCTGCTGGTCCCGGAGGCGCTCGTCCCTCTCGACGCGGCGACGTTCAGGCTAGGTGCCCGCACTCCTGCAGAGGCCGCCGAGTTGGTGAAGGCGATGCGCAGCAGGTTCCGGCACTGCCCGGGTATCCGTTCCGTCGATGAGATCGTCGACATACTCGATCCGCTCGCGGAAACAGCGCTGGAATCGTGGTCGCGTGGCCACATGGCCGCGTGCGGCGTTCCCCGGCCGCTCACGCAGCAGACGATTGTCGGCGTGGATGGCATCCCCTACCGGGTGGACTTCTGCTGGCCCGAGTACCGGGTTATTGGGGAGGCGGACGGCCTGGGCAAGTACGGCGATACCCCCGAGGAGTTTCGCAAGGCCAAGGAGAAGGAACTAACGAGGCAGCGGGCGCTGGAGGCGGCGGGTTGGATTGTCGTCCGCTGGACGTGGGATGAGCTCGCGGCCGACCCCATGGCCGTCATGCGCCGCATCCTTCAGGCCCTCCACCAAGCCGTTTGAGTTCCGTGAATGGTTGCTAAGTCGGGACTTAGCAACCATTCACGGAACTCAAACGAGGGATCGGAGGGTGGTGAGGGTGTGGTCGATCTCGGACTCGGTGTTGTAGGCGTGCGGGCTCATGCGCACCAGGCCGGTGACTCCGTGGGCCGAGAAGTCGTGGCGCGCGTAGTCCGGGGGCGAGAAGCTGGTGTTGATGCCATTCGCCCGCAGGGCGGACACGATCGCCGCGGGATCCGCCGCTGAGAACGTCACGATCCCCGTGCGCACCTCGCCCCGATCGCGTACGACGACCCCGTCGATTTCCCGGAGACCGGCGCGCAGGCGCTCCGCCAGGAACGCGATGCGCTCCCGAAGTTCCCCGATCCCGCACGCCAGGGCGTACTCCACCGCAGCGCCCATCCCGAGGAGCAGCGCGCACGACTTCTCCCAGGACTCGAAGCGCCGGCCCCCGGGAGACAGCGCGTACTCCTCCTCGGTCGTCCACGTCGCGGCATGCAGGTCCACCGGGAAGGGCTCGGTGTCGTCGAGCATCCGCTGCGACACGACGAGGAATCCCGTCCCCCTTGGTCCCCGCAGGAACTTCCGCCCGGTCGCGGACAGCACGTCGCAGCCGATACGCCCCATGTCCACGGGCAACTGACCGACCGACTGGCACGCGTCTACGAGGTACCACGCGGGAGATCCGTGGATGCGCAGCGTGTCTCCCACGCCCACGACATCGTTGAGCAGCCCGTTCTGGCTCGGCGCATGGTTGACCGACACGATGCGCACGCGCTCGTCGAGCATCTCGCCGAGGGCCTCGACGTCGAGCGTCCCGTCAGGCCCGTCCGGGATGAACTCGACCCGGCCGCCGGTGCGCCGCGCCAGTTGAAGGAGGGGCAGGACGTTCGAGGCGTACTCCGAGGAGGACACCAGGAAGCGGTCCCCGGGCTCGAAGTCCTCCGAGAACGCGATGGCCTGGAGGCCGCGATCCCACGCGGCCGTCGCCGACTCGACGAGGGCCACGCGCTCGGGGTCGACGTTCACCAGGCGACCCACGGCTGCGTAGACCGCGGCAAGTCGATCGGCCGCCTCCGCGAAGGCCTCATACCCGCCGATGGCCTCCTCCCGGCGCAGGTGGGCCACCACGGTGTCGGTGACGACGGAGGGCTGCAGGGCGGCGCCGGCGTTGTTGAGGTGGATGACGCCGGCGCAACCCGGAGTATCCGCGCGGAGTCTTGCGACATCGAGCACGCGCAGACCCTACTGGCGATGAACTCTCTCGCCCCGACCTAGGGTGTGCCGGTGTCCGTGAAGACCCTCGCCTCCATGGGGGAGTACCGCAGTCTCTTCACGTCGCGGCTGATCTCCAACATCGGCAACGGCGTTGCGCCGATCGCCATCGCCTTCGGGGTCCTCGCCCTCCCGGATGGATCCCCCACCGGCCTCAGCATCGTCCTCGCCGCCCAGGCCGTCCCCGTCGTCCTCGTCCTTCCGATCGGCGGCGTCATCGCCGACCGGGTCGGCCGGCCGCGCATGATCGCGGTCTGCGACATGCTCATGGCGGTCGTCGTCGGCGCCATCGGCCTGCTGTTCATCCTGGGCCTGGCCACGGTTCCCCTCCTCGCCGCCCTCAACGTCCTCGCCGGCGTCCTCGTGGGCCTGTGGTACCCCGCCTACCCGGGACTCGCCGCCGATGTGGTGCCCGATGAGCACCTCCAGCCGGCCAATGCCTACATGTCGGTGGCCGGGAATGGCGGCTTCATCGTGGGAACGGCGCTCGGCGGGCTGCTCGTGGCCGCGGTCGGATCAGGGTGGGCCATCGTCCTCGACGCGGTGAGCTTCCTCATCGCCGGGATCCTGGTGTTCGGCCTGCGCAGGTTCTCCCGCCCTCACGACTCCGGCGAGTCTCCGCTGCGCGACCTCATCGACGGGTGGCAGGTCTTCATCAGCTACCGCTGGATCGTGGCGGTGGTGTGCGCCTTCAGTCTCATCATCATGGTGATGCGCGGATCTGAGGAAGTGCTCGGCCCGGTCCTCGCCGTCGACGAGTACGGCGGTCCGACCGGATGGTCCGCGGTCCTCGGCGCGATGGCGGCCGGCCTCCTCCTCGGCGCGCTGCTCGCGTCGCGGATCCGGGTGGAGCGTCCCGTCGCCTTCGGGATGGCGGTCTGCCTCGCGCTCCCGGCGTGGCTGCTCACCCTGGCGCTCGCGGCGCCCCTCCCCGTCGTCATGGCCGGCGCCTTCGTCTGGGGCCTCGCCATGGAGCTCATGGTCGTCCTCTGGTTCACCGCCCTGCAGCGCAACGTCCCGGCGGAGTCCCTGTCCCGGGTCTCGTCGTACGACGCCTTCGGATCCCTCATGTTCGGCCCGATCGGCCTCGCGCTCGCGGGACCGCTCCTGGCCTTCATCCCGATCTCGGAGGCCTTCCTCATCGCCGCTCTTGTCGCGGCGGCTGCCATCGCGGGGTCCCTGCTCGTCCCCTCCGTGTGGCGGCTGCGCAGCAGTGACGGCCTGCCGGACATGCCGGATGTGACCGGTGGGTAACCGAACCGGAACGGGGCGGCCTCGCCGCGGCCGATAGGGTCGGGGCACCACCACGTCACGGGAGTACCTCGAATGAACACCGACATGCGCAACCAGATGGGCAGCGGCAAGGGCTTCATTGCTGCACTCGACCAGAGCGGGGGCAGCACCCCCAAGGCGCTCAAGCTCTACGGGATCGACGAGAGCTCGTACTCCGGCGACGCGGAGATGTTCGACCTGGTCCATGCC
>CAIVWG010000092.1 GCA_903909555.1 uncultured bacterium
CACCGTGGACGAGGAGACCGCCCACTGGGCCCGGGTCGCACTGGACCGGATGCTCGCCCTGCCGGGCGTGGGCGCGAAGGACTGAGGAGCGACGCCGCGCGATTCACCAGTCCATCTGGACCGAGATGTTCGTGACGGCCGCCGCGGGAATGACGACACGGATCCTGATGAGAGAATCCCCCGCCTGAGCGTTGACGCTGCTCGGCGCCTTCTCGATGGCGAGGGTGGCGCCGGTAGGGAGGTCAGCAAACCTGATGTTCACCGATTCGCCGTCCTTGCTCAGGATGAAGCCATCGCCGCTGCGCGCCACGCTCGCATCGGTGATCCACGTCCATTCGAGGGGGGTCTTCCCGGCCTTCGCCTTGACGACGTCGGTGATCAACAGCGTGTCAGGCGCCAGCAGCACCTCCCTCGTCGCGGATTGCACACCGGGTAGCACGGCGCCCAGGTCCACGCTGGCCTTGTTCCCCGCGACCCGGACGAGGGCCTCCGCGCCGACGACATGGCCGGGATCCGCCCCCGCTCCGGTCACGCGAACGGTGCTGTGCCACTCGGGACGGGTCTGCGGATAGGTCCACCTCTCACCGTCGGGGGCCGTATCGGTGTACTTCCCTCCCTCACTCCCGGTGCCGTACCCGATGTCGAAGCCCCATTGCGTCCCGCCTACCTCGAGCGCAACCGACCCCGCGTCAAGGTGGGTGTGGTTGCCCAGGGGCGCCTGGCCCTTCAACCACGCAGTCGCGCTGCCCACGTGCACGACAGCGAGCCCCGTGGCGGGGAATGCCCGCGCCTCACGGTCCGGGGGCGCGACGGCGTCGTCCTTCGGCCACCACAGCACCTGGACCGACTCGCGCAGGTGCCCGGCGATCGCCAGCGCCGCAGCCGCGGGGTCGCCGTAGCGTCCCGCGATCCATGCCGGCAGGGTTGAGCGCAGTTGGGCGTCACGGGTGTCGGAGTACATGGGCAGCAGCCCCGTGGTGTCCGACGCGTGGTAGGCGAAGTCAGCGGCCCTGCGGAAGGTCGGCATTCCCGCCGGCGGACGCGAGCCGTAGACCCCGTCGGCGGTCGAGACCAAGGCGGCCGCCTCCAGGGACTGGAAGTTCCAGTACGTCGCTCCCTCCGGTGATCCGCCGTCGGAATCCATGGCCGCCCAGTTCGACCGGCCCGCCTTCAGTGCCGCCGCGACGATGGCTGCGCTTGCGTCCGGCATCCGCGGAGCGAAGGCCAGCGCGGCGACGATGGCCGATGCGTCGAAGATGACGGACTTGTTGAGTTTGGACGTGACGAGCTTGCTGCCCTTTGCCAGCTCGCACGCGATCCACCCGAGGGACCGGACCGCGAGCGCCTCCGTGATCCAGTCCAGGTCGTCCTCGATGCCGCGGGCTGCCCCTGTGGTGTCGAGCCAGTCGACCATCGTGGATGCGGTCACGAGGACCTTGGCGCGTTCGATGTCGTCCTCGAACGTCCACGCGCCGCTCAGGAGTTCCTTGAGGTCGGCGAGCATCTGGTCGGCGTACCTCTCGTCCTCTGTCACGAGCCAGGCGTATCCCAGGCGCATCGATCGTGAGTTGTAGGGGGTCGGGGCGCTTGCGTCCATGGAGCGCGCGAGTTCCTTGCCGGCCGCTCCGATCTCCTTGCGGTGGGCAATCTCGAGCACGGAAGCGCGCACGGCATCCGCCACGCGGTCCTGGTGCTCCTCCACCATCCCGGGGGTGGTCCACAGTTGCGGGCCGTCGCTGGAAGCATTACCCAGGAACTGCGACGTGGAGGCGGTGGGCAGGGCGCAACCGCCGGGGGTGGGGACCAGCCCCGCTATCGCGGCGGGCATCGTGCCCGACCGAGCGGCCTTGATCGCCGCCTCCGCGGTCGGCTTCCGCTTGACGGGCGCTAAGGCGGCGAGGGCGATGCTGGCGGCGTGCTCGTCGGCGATAGCGTGCGCACCGGCGAGTGACCAGGCGCGCTGCCGAGCACGATAGTCAGTCCGGGCGAGGCTGTCCCACTGGTCAAGAAGGCTGACGCTCTCCTTTCGCGCTTCGCCGAGGTGGAGCAGCGCCGCCTCCGCCGCGGTGCTGGACTGACGCAGAGCCTGCGCCTTGGTCGCGATATCCCCGATCTCCTTGGCCGACTTGGCCAGGTCTCCCTGACCCTGGGCCTTGCTCAGGCGGGCGGAGGCCTCGCTAGCCCGCGCCCTCAAGACTTCGAGGTGCCCCGCCAGCACGACCTCGTCGTCCTCGCTCACGCCACCGCCCTTGGCGCGGCGCTGGTAGACCTCGGCGGCCACGCGCAGATCGGCACGCGCCGTGCCCAATTGCTGACGCAACTCGGGACGCGAGTACTCCGCATGAGCCGACGACGGTCCCACGATGAGGGCTGCGAGTGCCGCCACGCAGGCCACCGCAACCAGTCCGGTGCGGACCCTCCCCCGCGTCGTGTGATCCACAGCTCGCCTCCCCCTGACGGCTCTACAGCGCAGGCGCTCCCCAGACGGGAAACCACCGGGATACATCGTCCTCCCAGGGGACCTCACGTTGCAACACGTCGCGCACCTGCAACTCCAGGACGGAGTCGCGCTGATCGCCTTCACGCGGAGCGAAGGGATAGAACGAGCCGCGCTTGTACAGGTACACCAGGGCCACGAGGCGTCCCTGGCCTCGGAACGGAACGAGGGTGCACAGCAACTGCGGTCCGAATCCGTGCTCCGTCAGCGTGACGTTGACGGCATGAAGGTCGGTGACGACCGCCGACAGGTCGGGGGGATCCGTGCCCACGACCAGCCAGGTGTACCCGTAGGAGTCGGGGACGAGACTGACCCGAGGCCCGCCGCCTGCCTCGAGCAGCGCCCGGACGTCCGCCTCGACATCGGCGAAGGCACGGCCCTCGGGCGCCCGGAAGGCGACGGCACCCTGGCCCGTGGGCACGAGGTCCAGCGAGGCCTGCAGGGTGATGGCCGCGGAGGGCAGGGCGAAGAGCGCATCGAGATTGGGGCGGGCCGGCTTGCGGCGTCCCAGGAGGCCGTCGAGGAAGCCCATCAGCGCGTCACCGCTGGCCGAGCTCTGCCGCGATGCGCGCGAGCTGCTCGAGGCGCTTCTGCATCGGCGGGTGGGTGGAGAGCAGCGTCTCCAGCCCGAATCCGCCCCGGCCCCGCGCGAAGGCGGGGACGAAGGCGAAGGAGCTCACCGGCTCCATCTGGCGCAGGTCCCGCGTCGGAATGGCCGCCATCTCTCCCGAGATCTTCTGGAGGGCGTTGGCCAAGGCGGTCGGGCGACCGGTGACGTACGCCGCCCCTCGATCGGCACCGAGCTCCCGGTAGCGGGACAGCGCGCGAATGAGCAGGAACGACACGAGGTAGACGAGAACGCTCACGAGCATGACGACCGCGAACACCACGATCGTGTTGTTGTCGCGGCGGTCCCTCATCATGGAACCCCACATCGCCGAGCGGACCATGAAGCCCGCGAGGATCGCGGTGAACGAGGCGATCGTCATGACGGTGACGTCCCGGTGCGCGACATGCGACAGCTCGTGGGCGAGAACCCCCTCCAACTCGTCACGATCCAGCCGACGCAGGAGTCCGGTGGTCACGACGATGACGGATCGCTTGGAGGTACGGCCGGTGGCGAATGCGTTGGGCGCCTCGCTGTCGGCGATGGCGACCCTCGGCTTCTCCATGTCGGCCATGGCGCACAGCCGATCGACGAGGGCATGGAGCTGCGGGGCCTGCTCGGGGGTCACCACCTGGGCTCGCATGGCGGACATGGCGAGCGAGTCGGAGAACCACCACTGGGCGAAGAGGAGCGCGCCGCTGATGCCCAGCACCAGGATCGCGCTGAAGCCCAGCGCGTAGAGGACCGCCGCCAGGATGACGTAGAGGAGGCCGAGCCCGAACATCGTGAGGAACATGCGGGCGGTCAGGCCGCGATCGACCCCGAATCGCGTGCGCGCCATGTCGCCGGCTGGGATCCCCTCAGGCCTTGTCCTGCTCGATGGCCGGCTTCTCCGCGGAGCCGACCTCCATCCGCAGGGCCGCAAGCTCGTTGTCGACCTGGGACTGGCTCGCCATGCGCTCTAGCTCGAGAGTGAGGTTGTCCTTGCCGCCGGCAGAGACGTCCTCGAGCGCGCCTGACGCGACGAGCTCGTCGATGGCCCCGGCCCGGGCCTGCATCTCCGCAGTCTTGTCCTCCGCCCGCTGCACCGCCAGGCCCACGTCGCCGAGCTCGTCGGAGATGCCGGCGAAGGCCTCGTTGATCTTGGTCTGCGCCTCGGCGGCGGAGTACGTGGCCTTGATGGTCTCCTTCTTCGTGCGGAAGGCCTCCACCTTGGCCTGCAGCTGCTGCGACGCCGCCACCAGCTTGTCCTCCTGGTCCTGCAACTGCGCCAACTGCGTCTGCAGGTCCGCGATCTGGTTCTGGAGGCCGCTCTTGCGCGTCAGCGCCTCGCGAGCGAGGTCCTCCCGGCCCCCGGCGAGGGCCGCCTTGGCCTGCTCCTGCAGCTTCGCGGTCTGCTGATCGAGGTTCGCGATCTGGAGTTCGATGCGCTTGCGGCTGGTGGCGACGTCCGCCACCCCCCTGCGCACCTTCTGGAGAAGCTCCAACTGCTTCTCATAGGAGTAGTCCAGGGTCTCGCGCGGATCCTCGGCCTTGTCGAGCGCCTTGTTCGCCTTGGACTTGAAGATCATCGTGAAGCGCTGCCAGAGACCCATGGTTCCTCCTGGTGAAGGCGTGTTGGCGTCCAGCCTACGGGCACGCCTACCGGATCGCCACGGACCGGTGGGCCCCGCGGATCCCGCAGTCGGTGCGCCTGCCCCTCGAGGCCGGTGTCCGCCTGCCCTAGATTGACGGCATGTTCGGTCGCCGCTCCCCCGAGGTGCCCCCCGAGCCGCCGGCCGACGGCACGCCCGCCCCGGGGCAGGGGAAGGGACGTCCCACCCCCACGCGCAAGGAGGCCGAGGCCGCCCGCAAGCAGGCGCTCAAGGTGCCCAAGGACCCGAAGGAGGCTCGCAAGGCCGCCCGCGAACGCGACCGTCAGGCACGCGCGGCGAATCGCGCCGCGCTCGTCGCCGGCGACGAGCGCGCTCTCCCCGCGCGCGATCGGGGGCCGGTCCGCGGCTACACCAGGGACTTCATCGACAGCAGATTCACGCTCGCGGAGTACTTCATCTTCATCGCACTCGTGGTACTCCTCATCGGGCTCGTCCCGAATCCGGCACTGCAGTCCATGGTCAGCTTCATTTGGTTCGCGCTCATCATGATCGTGGCCTTGGACACGGCCTTCATCCTCTGGCGCCTCAACCGCGCGCTGCGACAGCGATTCCCCGAGAAGTCCGAGCGCAAGGGTGCGCTGCTCTACGGGACCCTGCGCACCCTTCAGCTACGGAGATTCCGCCTGCCCCCGGCGCGCGTCAAGCGCGGGCAGCAGCCCCCGGAGCCCACCCGCTAGGCCGGGTGCAGGCTCATCGGGCCGTAGACCCGGCGGTCGTCCTCCCAGAGCACGACCGCGTCGACGCCACCGTCGAGCAGATCGCGCCACGACTCACCGAGCCAGCTCTCGGCGTCCGCCTGGGTGGGGAAGGGCTCGAGCACGGCCGCGGGCGGAAGGTCGGCCACCGGGCCGCCCTCGAGGTCGGTGAAGATCCACGTCCATCCCATGGTGCGACGCTACGCCCACGCCACGCCCCGCGTGGTGCCTTTGACGGGACGGGGCGCCGCGTGGTCGGATGAGGCCACAACCGAATACGCGTCCGATGTCCAGGGGAAGCCGGTGCAAGTCCGGCACTGACCCGCAACCGTGAGCCTCACGCGAGGCAAGTCGGAGCACCTGGCGGGCGCGAGCGGCTTCGTGGCAGCACCAGCCGGTGCGACCACCCCGTCGAGGTCTGCGGGGCGAGGCGGTACTCCTGGGAGGCGCGCTCCCGGGGCGACCCGCATCGCCAAGTGGGTCGCTCACCCCAGGAGATCCCTTGATCCAGACCCGCCGCGGCACGGCGATTGCGGCCGTCGCCCTCTCCCTCGGCTTCCTCGCCGGGGCCGGCCAGACGGCCACCGCATCCCCCGCCGATCCCGGCCCCGCGGCCGCCGACACCCGAGGGCTGTTCGGGTCCGGGGATCCCACCTATGACGGCGTGTACCGCCAGTCCGCGGCGATCATGGGGCTGGCAGCCGCGGGAGCCGACGTCCCGCCCAGCGCGGTGGCCTGGCTGCTGCGCCAGCAGTGCCCCGACGGGTCGTTCGCCGCCTACCGCGCGGACACCACCGGGCCGTGCCCGCGCGCCGACGCCAGCAGTTTCACCGGTCCGGACTCGAACTCCACCGCCATGGCGGCCATGGCGCTGCTGCGCGCGGGCGACGACGTGCCGCGACGGCAGGATCGCCTCCGCGCGGGAGCAGCCGCACTCCGCTGGCTGAAGTCCCAGCAGGGCACCGGCGGCGGCTGGGTGTGGATCCGCGGGCTCGCCGCGGACTCCGTGTCGACCGCGATGTCCGCGGCCGCGATCGGTGCACCCACGAGCCGTCCGCACGACCGGGCCATGCAGTGGCTGCGCCAACACATGAACACGGCCCAGAAGTGCGCCGTCCGATTCCAGGGCGGCAACGTCGCCGATCCCCTGTCCACGGCATGGGCGTTCATCTCGACGCAGGGACCGCTTCCCTATGCCCCGCTCACCGCCGACCGCAAGGGCCTCCGGCCGTGCACGGGCACCGCCCCGGTCATCGCGTCCGCCGTGTGGCTGGCGAACAAGCTCATCACCGGAGGCGGACGCATCCCCTCGGCATTCGACGCCAGCGTCACCGACTGGAACGCCACCGCCCTCGCCACCCTCGGCATGACGCAGAAGCGAGGCTCCGAGGAGGCCATGCGCATCGGCGTACGCGCGCTGCAGAGGAACGTGAACGCCTACGTGAGGACCGGCGACGGCGACTCGCCCGCCGCCCTCGGCACCCTGCTCATGGTCGCGCACGCCGCCAGGGCGAATCCGCGCGACTTCGGAGGCGAGAACCTGTCCGCCCGACTCCTCGCGACGCTGCAGCGCTAGGCACCCCATGAGCCACTCAGCCCAGGGCATCAGGTCGAGCGTCGCCGTCATCGTCGCGCTCGGCCTGGCCTCGACCGTCGTGCTGCTTCCCCCCGGCGAAGCACAGGCCGCGTCGTACCGCTACTGGTCCTACTGGACCGGTGCCGGCGGCTCCTGGGACTTCTCTGCGGTCGGCGCCGGCTCGCGCATTCCCAAGGACGGTGACGTCGAGGGATGGCGATTCGCCGCCAGCGGGGTGGACGGGGACGACCCCCCGCGCACGCCGTCGGCATTCGCGGACATCTGCACGGGCCCGGCATCGGATTCGGACTCCAAGCGC
>CAIVWG010000093.1 GCA_903909555.1 uncultured bacterium
CCCGGCGCCGGGAGCACCACGGCCACGCGGTCGCCACGGCTCAGGCCCAGGCGGCGCAGGGATGCGGCCGCGCGACGCGCGAGGACGTCGGCCGTGCGCGCGTCGAGTTCCTCCACGCGGGCTGAACCTACCCGCACCCCTTCGGCGTGTGTCACCCCACACCGCGCTTCCGGGCCCGCTCAACGCGGGGTGGGGTGACGAATGCCGCAGGGGGCAGGCGTAGGCCATGATGTGCGCACGGCCGACGACCGCGCGTCGTCGGCCGGCACCGCTATCGAGGAGGCAGCTCATGGCCGAGCCCGGGATCCGCGCGGTCCACGTGCTGCTCACCGAGGTCCACCGCGAGGGCGGCCGCGCGGTCGACCCGCCCGCACGCCGCGTCATCGCCGCCGCCGCGGTGGCCAACCCCCTGGCCGGGGTGCCCGACGCGCAGGACCTCGGCGTGCTCGAGGAGCTGGGCGCCTCGGTGGCGGAGTACCTCGTCGGCCGCGCCCTGGAGGTGCTCGCCTCCGCCGGGGTGGCCCCGGCGGACGTGCGCGGCTACGGCAAGGGCGCGATCGTCGGGACCGACGGGGAACTCGAGCACACCGCCGCGGTCCTGCACCCGCGGTTCGGGGCCCCGGTGCGCGCAGCCATCGGCGGCGGCGCCGACATCATCCCGGGCACCAAGAAGGTGGGCGTTCCCGGATCGTCGATCACGATGCCGATCGGCAACAAGGACGACCGCTGGGTCTTCGACGACATGGATGCTGCGGAGATCTCCATGCCCGACGCCCCGCGTGCCGACGAGATGGTCATCGTGCTGGTGCTGTCCTCGAGCCCGCGCGCGCACGCGCGGGTCAAGAAGCCGGGAGGCTGAGTGTTCAAGGTCATGGTCGGCCTGGTCCGTCGCTCCGACATGGACTCCACGCAGTTCGCGACATGGTGGCTGGAGCAGCACGCGCCGCTCGCGCGAGAGTTGCCGGGCGTACGTCGCATCCGCTTCAACCTCATGGCCGACGGACCCTTCGACGGCATCGCCGAACTCTGGTTCGACTCCCCCGAGGAGGCGGACTCCGCCTACGCCACCGACATCGGCAAGGCTGTCGCAGCCGACTCGATCGCCCACGTGAGCGAGCGCGTGCGGATGCCCGCCGACGAGCGCGAGATCCTCGGCTAGTCCGCCACGGCCGACGCCTGCTCCATGCGCACGCCGTTGATCATCGCCCCCAGGAGCACGATGCACGCCGACAGCCAGACGGTGAGCATGGAGGCGACGATCCCGGTGATCGCGCCGTACGTCACCCGCAGGTTGGTGGCGCTGTCGAAGTACCTGCTCGCGCCGTAGCCCACGATGAGCAGGAGCACGCCGGCGACGATGGCCCCGGGCAGGCCGGCCCGCAGCGGCTGCGTGCGTGAGATGGCGATCCAGTACATCAGCGTGATCACGCCGATGACGATCACCATGACGACGAGATAGCCGACCAGGCTGCCGACCAGCGAGGACGCGTCGAGAATCCATGCCGTGATGCCCACGCCGACGATGACGCCCACTGCCACGAGCACGGCGATCGTGCGCAGGATCACCGTGCTGTGCTCGCGGACGCCGTACGCCGCCTCCATTCCGCGCATGAGCTGGTGCATCGCCGTGGAGACGGACCAGATCGCGAGGAGCACGACGAAGGCGTCCGTCCAGAAGCTCCCGGGCGTGTCCCGGGCCACGTTCTCCAGTTGGACGTGCAGGATCTGGCCGAGCGACCCCGGCGTGGCCTCCGCCAGTTTGCCCACGATGAAGGCCGGATAGGCCTGGGACGTGACCAGCCCGACGATGTTGACGACGGCGAGGCCCGCGGGGAAGACCGCGAGCAGGAGCCAGAAGGCGATCCCGCCGGCTCGCGACAGCAGGTGATCGCGGCGCTCGCGTCGGACGACGGCAAGCGCGATGTCGCGGAGCGTCATCCGGGGACGATCAGGACTCGCAATAGTTCTTCAGGCCCTTCGTGGCCCCCTTGAGCATGTCGTTCATCGTCTTCTTCACGAGGAATCCCGGAAGCGGGATGGCCGGCTCGATCTCCAGGGACAGCGTGGCCTTGGTGCCGTTGCCCGCCGGCGCCAGGGTCCACGAGCCGCGGGAGGACTTCTGCGCCTTGGACGACGACGCGAGGGTCCACGACATCCCCGCATCGGTATAGGCGTAGTCGAGTTCGTACTCGTCCTTGGCCACCTTCACGTCATTGACCTGACGCGCCCGGGTTGCGCGGCCCTGGTCGTCCGTGGCCAGCACGGTCGAGCTGATGAGCCCCGGGAACCACTTCGGCTGCGACGGCAGGTCGCAGACCGCGGCGAGCACGGCGTCCATCGGGGCGTTGATGGTGACGGATTCGGAACCGGAGGCTGCACCCATGGGGTCACGGTACGGCGGCCCGCCCGGCCCCGGGGCGCGAACGACGGAATCCGCCGGGCGATAGCGTCCTCCCATGCCCGCCGACCTCCCCGCGCGCGCGCGCGTCGTCGTCATCGGGGGAGGCGTCATCGGCGCCTCCGTGGCCTACCACCTCGGCCACGCGGGCTGGTCCGACACCGTGCTGCTCGAGCGCGACCGACTCACCTCGGGGACGACCTGGCACGCCGCCGGCCTCATGGTGACCTTCGGGTCGATGTCGGAGACCAGCACCGCGATGCGGATGTACACCCGCGACCTCTACAGCCGCCTCGAGGCCGAGACGGGGCAGGCCACCGGCTTCGCTCCCGTCGGGCTCATCGAGTCGGCGTACGACCAAGGGCGCCTCGAGGAGTACCGCCGCGTCGCCGCATTCAACCGGCTGTGCGGTGTGGACGTCCACGAGATCTCCGCGGCCGAGGTCGCCGACCTCTTCCCTCCCGCCGACGTCACCGGGCTGCTCTCCGCGTTCTACATGCCCGGAGACGGACGGGTGAATCCCGTCGACGTGACCATGGCGCTCGCCAAGGGCGCGCGCATGCAGGGCGTCACGGTGCTCGAGGAGACGCCGGTGCTCGACGTGCTCGTGCGGGACGGCCGCGTCGTCGGCGTGCGCACCGACCGCGGCGACATCGAATGCGAGTACGTCGTCAACTGCGCAGGCATGTGGGCCCGCCAGCTCGGGGCGAAGTCCGGCGTGACCATCCCGCTGCAGGCCGCCGAGCACTACTACCTCATCACCGACACGATCCCCGGCCTGGACCCGAACCTCCCCGTGTTCGAGGACCCCGGCTCCTTCGCCTACTACCGCCCCGAGGGCGACGGCATGATGGTGGGCCTCTTCGAGCCCGTGTGCGCGCCGTGGAGCGTCGAGGGCATTCCGGAGGACGCGTCGTTCCTCACCCTGCCGCCGGACTGGGAGCGGATGGAGCCCTACCTGCTCACCGCGATGTCCCGGGTGCCGGTCACCCTCGAGGTCGGGGTGCGCACCTTCTTCTGCGGCCCGGAGTCCTTCACCCCTGACCTGCTCCCTGTCGTGGGCGAGGCGCCCGAGGTACGCGGCTACTTCGTCGCCGCGGGACTCAACTCCATCGGCATCCTCACCGGCGGCGGAATCGGCCGTCTTGTCGCCGAGTGGATCGTCGACGGCCGTCCGCAGGCGGACATCACCGGGATGAACATCGACCGGCTGCACCCCTACCAGGCCAATCCGGAGTACCGCGCGACGCGCACGGTCGAGTCGCTCGGCATGGTCTACCAGACGCACTTCCCGGGCCGCTCGATGCAGACGGCACGCGGGGTGAAGCGCTCTCCCCTTCACGCTCCGCTGGAGGAACGCCGCGCATACTTCCGTGACGTCTCCGGCTGGGAGGGCGCCGACTGGTTCGCCCCGGAGGGAGTCGAGCCGCGCATCGAGGAGCTGACGTGGGGGCGACAGAACTGGTTCGAGTACTGGGCCGAGGAGCACCGGGCGGTCCGCGAGGCGGCTGGTCTCATGGACATGGCCTTCATGGCGAAGTTCCTGGTCGAGGGCCCCGATGCGGGAGCGCTGCTGGAGGAGATCTCGGCCAATCGGGTGGACGGCGACCCCGGCGTGATCACCTACACGCAGTGGCTCAACGAGGCCGGGCTCCTCGAAGCCGACCTCACGGTGACGAAGCTGGACGAGGGCCGCTTCTGGGTGGTCGCCTCGGACACGGCGCACCGACACGTCGAGTCCTGGATGCGGCGCCACCTCGGCGATAGGCGCGCGTGGGTCACCGACATGACGTCGGCGTACGCGCAGATCAACGTCCAGGGGCCGCTGTCCCGCGAGATCCTGCAGGGGATCACGTCGGCCGACCTGTCGAATGAGGCCTTCCCCTTCCGTCACGCCGAGGAGATCGACCTGGGCTTCGCGCGCGGGCTGTGCGTGCGGATCACCTACCTCGGCGAACTGGGGTACGAGCTGTACGTGCCCGCGGACCAGGCCATGCACGTGTACGAGCGGCTCGTGGAGTACGGCGAGCCCCGCGGCCTGCGGCACGTGGGCCTCAAGGCCCTGGCGAGCCTGCGCATGGAGAAGGGCTACCGCGACTACGGCCATGACATCGACAACACCGACTCGGTACTCGAGGCCGGGCTGGGGTTCGCCGTCGCTCTCGACAAGCCCTTCATCGGCCGCGACGCCGTCCTCGCCCTCAAGGAGGCCGGGCCGCTGCACCGCCGGCTGGCCCAGGTCCGGATCCTCGACCCCGAGCCGCTGATGTTCCACGGCGAGGTCGTCTACCGGGATGGAGTCCCGGTGGGCTACGTGCGGGCGGCGAGCTACGGGCACACCCTCGGCGGCGCGGTGGGCCTCGCGATGATCGATCCGGGCGAGCCGGTGACACCGGAGTTCGTCGGCAGCGGCACATGGGAGGTCGACATCGCCGGCGTGCGACACGCGGCGGTCGCCTCCCTCAAGCCGATGTACGACCCGGGCAACGAGCGCATCCGGATGTAGGGGCTACCCGCCGAGGCGCAGCAGGCGGAAGCCCTTGTCGCGGGCACCCATCCGCATGACGGCATCCTTGGTGCGCCGCCACGTGCCCTTGTCCTCCGACGTAGCGCTGCCGCGGTCGGGCACGGGGTGCAGCCGGAACGGGTAGTCGGAGTTGCGGATGGCGTAGCCCACGGCGCGCTCCACCTCGAAGGACCCGTCCTTCTGCTCGACGAACGTGAACATGGTGAGCAGTCCGTCGCCGGAGCGCGGGTCCTTGCGCGACTGCGCCGAGAGCAGGTTGCCGTGGCCGTAGGCCACCCACATGCCGTTGACCTTGTCGACGGGCTGGACGACATGGGCGTGGTGGCCGAGGACGAGATCCACCTCGCCGGAGTCCGCGAGTGCCTGCACGACCGTGCGCTGCTCCTGGGTCGGCGTCACCTGGCCCTCGACGCCGTGGTGCAGGCTCACGATGACGATTCGGGCGCCGGACTTGCGGGCGTGGCGGGCATCGCGGACGATCCGCTCGGGGTCGATGCGGTTGCAGCACCACTCGCGGCCGGAGGGCAGCGGGATGCCGTTGAACCCGTACGTGTAGCTGAGGAGCGCGACGGGGACGCCCTTGACCTCGACGATGTCCGGGACCAGGGACTCCTCCTCGGACCGCGCACTGCCAAAGGCGACCATGCCTGCCTTCTCGATCGCGTCGATGGTGCTCACCACGCCACCGAAGCCCTGGTCGAGAGTGTGATTGCTCGCCGTGCTGCACGCATCGAATCCGAACCACGCCAGCGCCTTGGCGAGCTGCGGGGGCGCGTTGGGCAGGTCCGGGTAGGCGCTCCACGGACCGTTCGCCGATCCGAGGGGATACTCCATGTGGCACACGGCGAGGTCCGACATCGCGACGAGCGGTGCGATCCCCTCGAGCATCGGCCGGAAGTCGACCTTGGCATCGTCGCGCGCATCAGCCTTGGCCTGGTCGATGATCTGGCGGTGCACCAGGATGTCGCCGACTCCGAGCACCGTGATCTCCACCGGGTCCGGCTGGTCCTGGGCGGCGTACGCCGGTCCGATCGCCAGGGCCACGGATGCGATGCACAGGCCGGCGATGGCGGCCATCCCCCTCGTCACGGGCCGCAGCCTAGAGGAGCGCGACCCCCTGTTGCCCGATCACGCGCCGGGCTCCTAGATCGAGGACAGCCAGTAGTCCTGCCACCTCACGAAGATGAGGCCGAGCACCACGACGTACCAGGCGGCGAGGATGAGCCCGCGCAGGCTCACCAGCGCGTCGATTCCCGTCCGCCACGACGCGGGCGTGGGCAGGCGGCCGGACGCCAGGTTGGCGGCGGTCACCCAGACGAAGATGGGGGCGGTGATGGTCCACACCACCATGCACCACGGGCACAGCGCCCCGATCGAGTACAGGCTCTGCCACACCAGCCACTGGACGAACCCGAATCCGAGCAGCGCGCCGACATTGAGGCCGAGCCACATCCAGCGCGGCAGGGCGGCACCGGCCGCGAGCGTGACACCGAGGGTGATCACGACGCTGAACCCGATGAGCCCCATGATCGGGTTGGGGAAGCCGAAGGCCTCGGCCTGCGGAGTGATGATGACCGAGCCGCACGACAGCACGGGGTTGATGTCGTAGGCCGGGCTGTAGTTGGGGTCGGCGAGGACGCGCACCTTCTCGATGGTGAGTTCGATCGCGGCGAGAAGGCCGAGGGCTCCGGCGACGATGAGCAACCAGGCCGTCGTTCGGTCCAGCCGACGGCTGCGACCCTCGCGGGGGTCGGCCTCGTCATCGACGATGTCGTCGTCCATCAGCGTGTCGCTCATGCCCTCACGGTACGACGACGGCAGCCCAGACGCGCGCTACTACCCTGGAGGGCATGGCCCACGAGGACGGCGGCGGCCCCGCCGAGGACGCCGCCGAGGTGGTGGCCTCGGCCTCCGACCTGGACCCCGCGCCCGCGGTGGAGGCTGACGACCGTCACCCGCTCTCCGTCCTCCTCGGAGGGCCCTGGGGGGCCATCGAGTCGATGGCACCCACGGTGCTCTTCGTGCTCGCCTACTTCGCCTCGGGCAACAACCTGGCC
This sequence comes from uncultured bacterium, assembly GCA_903909555.1. Lineage (GTDB taxonomy): Bacteria > Actinomycetota > Actinomycetes > S36-B12 > S36-B12 > Mxb001. Next base: position 6,983 of record CAIVWG010000093.1, read on the forward strand.
GTCGCCGTGGCGGTCGCCCTGGGCATCGCCCTGGTCCTGGCCGGCATCAAGATCGCCCGTCGGGAGAAGCCGGTGCGCGTCCTTTCCGGCCTGCTCGGGGTCGCCGTCGCCGCGCTGTTCGCGGCCTACCAGGACGATCCCCTGGGCTTCTTCCAGATCCGGGTCCTCGCCAACATCCTCAGCGCGCTCGCGTTCGCGGTGTCCATCCTCGTCAAGAGGCCGCTCATGGGCGTGATCATCGGTCCGGTCATGGGCACGGGGATGCGCTGGCGCCAGGATCCGGACCTGCTCAAGGCGTACTCGCGCGTGACCTGGCTGTGGGCGATCCTCAGCCTGGTCCGCGCGGCGATCCAGATCCCGCTCATCCAGGCGGGGCAACTCGCGTGGCTCGGCGCGACGCCGTTCCTCTTCTACGGCCTCGTCGCGCTCACCATCGCCGCATCGTGGTGGGTGATCCGCAAGACCCTGCCCGCCGACCACCCCGGCATCCGCCAACCGCGCGTGCCGGCCTGAGCCACCGGTCAGTGCGCCTGGCAGGTGGGGCACCAGTAGAGGTTGCGTCCCGCCAGGTCACACTCTCGTGGTTGGCCGCCGGCGGGCCGCGAAATCGGGCCCGGAAACGCGGCCGGTGGGCGGCTACGCCGGAGTCAGGTCGCCTGGCAGGTGGGGCACCAGTAGAGGTTGCGCCCGGCGAGGTCCGCCCAGGCGACCTCGTCCCCGCACACCAGGCACGGCTGTCCCTCGCGCCGGTAGACGTAGACCTCGCCCCCGTGCCGGTCGCGGCGGCGCGGGCGGCCCATGGCCGAAGGGGTGTGCTCGTCGCGGACCGTGTCGATGCGGCCGCGGCGTACGCCGTCGCGCATGAGGACCACCAGGTCGTCCCAGAGGACGTCGAACTCCGCCCGTGACACGTCGCGGCCGGGGCGGTAGGGGTCCATGCCGGCGCGGTAGAGCGACTCGGCCCGGTAGATGTTGCCGACGCCGGCGAAGGCCGACTGGTCCATGAGAAGGCCGCCGATGGGCGCACGGCTGCGCGCGATGCGCGTCCAGGCACGCTCGGGGTCGGCGTCCTTGCGGATGGGATCGGGACCGATGCGGTCGGTGAGGGCGCGGACCTGGTCGGGGTCGAGGACCTCGCACGCCGTGGGGCCGCGGAGGTCGGCGTAGGTCTCATCCCCCTGGATGCGCAGCCGCACCTGGCCCCGCGGCTCGGGCGCTTCCCCGGCGCCGAAGGACCACTTGCCGTAGAGCCCGAGGTGCACGTGGAGGGTGCGGTCGTCAGCGAAGTCGACGAGCAGGTGCTTGCCCAGGGCGTCGGCCTTGCGCAGCGTCGTCCCGTCGAGCAGCGCCGCGCCCGACTCGAAGCGGCCCTGCGGGCTGGACACCCCGAGGTCCTGGCCCTTGAACGCGCGATTGATTCGCCGCGCCTGGCGGTGCACCACGTGTCCCTCGGGCATTGCGCGAGTGTGCCAGGCTTCACGGATGGTCGCAGTCGCAGGCGTCGATGGCCGCAGGGGCGGCTGGGTCGTCGCGGTCGTGGAGACCGACCCGGTGCCGACACTCGTGAGCCTCGACTTCGCGGCCCCGCTGCGCGGCGCGCTGCGGGAGGACCTCGCGGTCATCGCCATCGACATGCCCATCGGACTGTCGGATTCAGGACCGAGGGAGTGCGACATCGCGGCCCGCAGGCTGCTCCAGCCCCACGGGACGCGAGTCTTCCCCGCTCCCCCGCGGGTGGCCCTGGGCCACGCCGACGACTACGACGCGGCGTGCCGGGCGTCGATCGCGGGCACCGGCAAGTCTCTGTCGAAGCAGACCTGGAATCTCCTCCACTCGATCGCCGAGGTGGATGCGCTTGCCGATGACCCGCGCATCGTGGAGTGCCACCCGGAGGTCGCCTTCGCGCTCATCCAGGGCCACCCGGTCGACGAGCGCAAGAAGACCCCCGCGGGGCGCGAGGTGCGGCTCGGACTCCTCCGGCGATGGCTGCCCGACCTCGGGAACCCGGCGTACGGCGACGACGGCCTCGACGCGATCGCGTGTGCCTGGTCGGCCGCGCGCATCGCCGCAGGGTCCGCGCTCACGCTGCCCGCGGGCGAGGTGCCTCGCGACGACGCGGGCCGACCCATGAGGATCTGCGCATGACCTGGCCTCCGCCGTACGTCGCCGTGATCTTCACGACTCAGCGCTCGTCCGACCTCGACGGCTACGCCGAGATGTCCGCGCGCATGGACGAACTCGCCCGTCTACAGCCCGGCTTCCTCGGCGTGGAGTCCGTGTCGTCGGGTGGTCGCGGCATCACGGTCTCCTACTGGGTGGACGAGGCCGCATCCATCGCCTGGCGGGAGGTGGCCGAGCACCTCCTCGCCCAGCGCCTCGGCGTCGAGCGGTGGTACGACGCCTACGACCTGCGCGTCGCCACCGTGACCCGATCGCACCACTTCGGCGGCCACGAGTAGCCGTTCTTTGGGCGAAGGCGCTCACCCGGTGCGCAAATCCGCCCGAAGAACGCCGGTCAGTCGAAGATCGGGTCGACCGTGCGGGTGCGCTTGAGCTCGAAGAATCCCGGCGTCGCCGCGACGAGCAGGGTGCCGTCCCACAGTCGGCCGGCCGCCTCTCCCTTCGGCGCGGGCGTCACGACGGGCCCGAAGAACGCGACGCGATCGCCGTCCGCGCCCGGGACCGCGATGACCGGCGTGCCGACGTCCTGCCCGACCATCGAGATCCCCTCCTCGTGGCTGGCGCGCAGCATTGCGTCGAACTCCTCCGACGTCCCCGCGGCGATGAGCGACTCGTCGAGCCCGAGGGCACGCACCGACTCCTCCACGGCGAGCGCCCAGTCCTGCTGGCCGCCGGGATGGATGCGCGTGCCGATCTCGGTGTACAGCTGCCCGACCACGTCGTCGCCGTACTGCTGCTGTGCGGCCACGATCGTGCGCACCGGACCCCAGGCGCGGTCCATGAGGGCGAGGTACTCCTCCGGCAGGTCGCGGCCCTCATTGAGGACGGCCAGGGACATCACGTGCCAGCGCACTCGCACCGGGCGGACCTCCTCCACCTCGAGCATCCACCGCGAGGTCATCCAGGCCCACGGGCACAGGGGGTCGAACCAGAAGTCGGCGATCACGCTCATGGCCCTGACCGTAGTGCAGCCCGGCACGCCCCACCGTGCCAGGATGACCCGCGTGACCGTCCAGACGAAGCTCAATGTGACCCGCGCCGAGGCCGCCGAGCGCGCCACCCGGATCTCGGTCGACGGATACGACGTCGCCCTCGATCTCACCACCGGCCCGGACCGCTTCTCCTCCATCACGACCGTGGCCTTCCGATGCTCCGAGCCCGGCACCTCGACGTGGATCGACCTGGTGGCGCCCGAGGTGACGGCGATCAACCTCAACGGCATCGCGCTCGATCCGGCCGACGTATTCGACGGCTCCCGCATTCGCCTGGACGACCTGCAGGCGGAGAACGTCCTCATCGTCCACGCCCAGTGCCAGTACATGAACACCGGCGAGGGCCTGCACCGTTTTGTCGATCCGGTCGACGACGAGGTCTACCTCTACACCCAGTTCGAGTCCGCCGACGCACGGCGCGTCTACGCCTGCTTCGAGCAGCCCGATCTCAAGGCGCCGTTCACGCTGCACGTCACCGGCCCGGACCACTGGAAGGTCGTGAGCAACGCGCCGACACCCGAGCCGGTCGCCCTCGGGCAGGGCGTCGCCCGCTGGGACTTCCCCGGGACCCCGCGGATGTCGACGTACATCACCGCGCTCGTCGCCGGTCCGTACTCGGCCGTCTTCGATACGTACGACGGCCCGCACGGCAGCTATCCCCTGGGGCTGTACTGCCGCGCGTCCCTCGCGGAGTTCCTCGACCCCGACGACATCTTCCTGCTCACCAAGCAGGGGTTCGCATTCTTCGAGGAGGAGTTCGGCATCCCCTACCCCTTCGGGAAGTACGACCAGCTGTTCGTGCCGGAGTTCAACGCCGGGGCCATGGAGAACGCCGGTTGCGTGACCTTCCGCGAGGACTACGTCTTCCGCTCCCGGGTGACCGATGCGGCCTACGAGCAGCGCGCCAACACGATCCTGCACGAGATGGCGCACATGTGGTTCGGGGACCTCGTCACCATGTCGTGGTGGGACGACCTGTGGCTCAACGAGTCGTTCGCCGAGTGGGCGTCGCACTACGCCAACGTGAGCGCAACCCGTTACCGCGACGCGTGGACGACGTTCTCCAACCTGCGCAAGGCGTGGGCGTACCGCCAGGACCAGCTGCCCTCGACCCACCCGATCGCCGCGGACATGGTGGACCTCGATGCCGTCCAGGTGAACTTCGACGGCATCACGTACGCGAAGGGAGCCTCCGCGCTGCGCCAACTCGTCGCATGGGTGGGCGAGGAGGAGTTCGTCCGCGGCATCAACAGCTACTTCACGAAGTACGCGTGGGGCAACACCCGGCTGGTCGACCTCCTCGCCGAGCTCGAGGCCTCGTCGGGCCGCGACCTCAGCGGGTGGACCGAGGAGTGGCTGCAGACGTCAGGGGTCAACCTCCTGCGCCCGATCGTCGAGGAGTCCGCCGACGGGATGCTCACCCGGGTCGCCATCGTGCAGGAGCCGCCCAGTGCGCCGGAGGGCGTGAGCCCGACCCTGCGCTCCCATCGCGTGGGCGTCGGGATCTACGACAACGACGGCGACGGCCTCGTGCTGCGCGAGCGCCGCGAGCTCGACGTCGTCGGCCCCCTCACCGAGATCCCGGAGCTCATCGGCGCGCGCACCCCGGACCTCCTGCTGCTCAACGACGGCGACCTCACCTACGCCAAGATCCGCCTCGACGACCGGTCGTGGCGCACCGCGGTCGAGCGCATCGGAGGCCTCGAGGACTCCCTGGCCCGCGCCCTGCTGTGGGGTGCGGCGTGGGACATGGTGCGCGACGCCGAGGTGCCCACCGGCGAGTACGTCGACCTCGTGCTCGCGGGCCTGCCCGACGAGTCCGACATCGGGGCGGTGCAGGCCCTGCTGCAGCGCGCCAAGATGAGCATCGACCTGTACGCCGCTCCCGAGCATCGCGACGCCTACCGCGATCGCCTGGCGCGCGGCCTCGACACCCTCATGCGCGATGCGGAGCCCGGCTCAGACCGGCAACTGGCGTTCGTCCGGGCGTTCGTGGCCAACGCCCAGGGCGACGAGCAGCTCGGGGTCGTGGCCGGCCTGCTGTCGGGGGACGTCGTACTCCAGGGGCTTGCCGTCGACACCGACCTGCGCTGGACGCTGCTGCAGCGACTCGCGGCGACGGGCCGGGCGGAGATCGACGCCATCAACGCCGAGCTCGCGCGCGACGACACCGCGACAGGCCGGCGTCAGGCCGCACTCGCCCGCGCCGCGCGGCCCTCCCCCGAGGCCAAGGAGATGGCGTGGGCCGAGGCCATGGAGCGGATGGACGTGAGCAACGCCATCATCGAGGCCACGGTCGCGGGCTTCGTGCAGCCCGACCAGGCCAACCTCCTGCTGCCGTTCCGCGACCTGTACTTCGCGGAGATCTCCGACGCCTGGGACGCACACTCCATGGAGATCGCGCAGACCCTCGCGATGGGGCTCTACCCCGCGCTCATCGTGGATGAGGAGACGGTGGCGAAGTCCGACGAGTTCCTCGCCCGGGACGACCTCAACCCGTCGTTGCGGCGCCTGGTGAGCGAGGGTCGCGACGGCGTCGTGCGTGCCCTGCGCGCCCGCGCCCGCGACGCCTAGCCAACGGCCCACCCCGTTTGAGTTCCGTGAATGGTTGCTAAGTCGGGACTTAGCAACCATTCACGGAACTCAAACGGCAAGACGGGGGTCAGTTGGGGAGGTCGAGGTGCTCGACGTGCTGCCGGCGACCGTGGTCGGCGAGGATCGACATGCCATCGCGAATGCCTCCGACGATGTCATCGACCGCGAACGAGCTCGTCATCGACAGCGAGGCCAGCGCGCACGCGTGATCGTCGATGGAGATCCGCGCCAGCCGCCCGGTGACGATCTCCAGGCGACGCGACTCCGGGTCGACCGCGATCATCACGCTGCGATCCGGGTCGGGCAGCCCGCCCAGCATGGCCTCGACGCCCTCGCGGCCGCCCTGCCAGGCGCCGACGCGCAGCCCGAACGTCAGCCCGGAGGCCTCCTCGGCGTGGGTGAGGATGCGCTGCAATTCCGCGCGCTGCGCTACGGAGAAGGAGCTACC
>CAIVWG010000094.1 GCA_903909555.1 uncultured bacterium
CGTCGAGCATGCGCGCGAGCACCCGGATCGGGAAGTCGGCGGCCACGTCTTCGACGAAGTCGAACTCGTCCTTGGCAAAGGCCGCGTCGAGAGTGGATGCGGTGAGGCCGCGCAGGAAGGTCTCGTAGCCGGCGAGTGCGCGGGGTGTGAACTCGCCCTGCATGAGCTTGCGCAGTGCGCGGTGCCGTTCGCCATCGGTCTCGAGCATCGACTTGCGCACGCGCAGTTGCTCATCGTCCAGTTCCTCGAGGTTGACCGCGCCGCGCTCGGAGGAGAACGTCTCCGTGTCACGGAGCACCTCGACGATGTCGTGGTAGCGGGTGACCGACCAGAAGCCCCTATTGCCGTCGGGCTCGTCGTCCCAGTGCACGGGATCCTCGTTGCGCAGTGCGTCGAAGGTGGCCCACGGGGGTCCGGCCTCGAACAGGTCGAGATCGGCCAGGGTGATGTCGTTCTTCACGGACATGGACGCCTCCTCCCCGCCGGACCCGATCGTTTGGGCCCGAACCATCTCGGATAGTGCCAGATGTTTGGGCCCGAACGGAAGTGAATGCCACACTTCCCGCATGGCCGGCCCGCACACCCTCGCCGAGACCGAGCGCCAGGTCGAGGCCCGCCTCGGGGGCCTCACGCTCGACTTCGAGGCGATGGCCGTGGTCTCCAACCTCTTCCGGGCCGCCAACGCCGTCCGCAACCACCTCGAGCGCAGCGTCCTGGCTCCGGCCGACCTCACCTGGACGGCGTTCGTCGTGCTCTGGGTGGTCTGGATCTGGGGGCGGGTCGAGACCCGCACCATCGCGGCCGAGGGCGGCTTCTCCAAGGCCACCCTCTCCGGCGTCCTCACCACCCTGGAAGGGCGCGGGCTCGTGGAGCGCACCCGCAGCGAGAGTGACGGCAGGCTCGTCGATGTCAGCTTGACTCCCGAGGGCGAGAAGCTCATGCGCGGGCTCTTCCCGAAGTTCAATGCGGAGGAGCGCGCGATCACACAGCATGTCGACGATCTCGGCAGTGCCGCCGCGATGCTGCGCGCGCTCACCCAAGCCACTGAGTAGCGCCGTTCTCCGGGCGGATTGCTTCACCGGGTGACGCTTTCCGCCCGGAGAATCAGCTCACGCATGCAGGCGCATACGCACGGCGGCATCTATCGCCGCCAGCACCTCGTCTGGCCGCTGCGTCATCTGCTCCCAGGTGAAGCGCAGCACAAGCCACCCGGCGACCACGAGCAGGTTCTGCCGCGTTCGATCACGCTCGAAGGAACGCCGATCCGAGTGATGAGCACGCCCGTCCACCTCGATAGCGATACCCAGGCGCTCATGGGCGAAGTCAATCTCCGCCATCAGGCGCCCTGCGGCGTCACGTACGGCGAGGTTCGCGACCCAGGGCCCCGTGGGGCAGCGCCGGAGAAGGGCCCTCATGCGCTGCTCGGCCTCCGACCGCGAGCCGGAGAGTGCGCGATCCCTGAGAGCGCGCAAACACGCCGCTCCGGTGCGCCCACGACCGCACCGTTCCTGCACAGCATCAGCGAAACTCACCGCGTCGATGACTCTCCGCTGAAGAGCGGCGTCTAGGAGGTCAGCACCCGCTACCGCGTCGAGGCGCACGAGCGTGTCGAGGAGAGCCTGCATCGCGGGTACGTAGCGGCGACCGCCAGGGAGTACGAGCACCGTGCCGAGTTCTCTACGCATGACATGGACACCGGCCACGGCGATCCGGGGCCGATCGCGCAGGACGACGACGATCTCGCTCGTGGGGAGTTCCCACCCTGATCGACGCATCGCAAGGGCGCCGCTGATGGCGGCATGTGGGCCGTAGGTGAGCTGCAGCGCCCAGGCGATCCCCCGTTCGGATAGTCCGCTGTCAGCAAATCCCTCTCGCGGCTGGATCGACGGAGGGGGGCCGAGGACGACGGCCCGGCCCCACCGATGCCAATCACCACTCGCCAGGCGACGGCGTACGGACGCCGCACTGAAGCCGCACTCGCGGAGGTCGTCGACCGACACCACGCCACCGCGCGCGACGGCGCGCCGCCGGAGACTGGCGATGTCCTGGGAAGCGTGCGGAATGTCGGGAGGATGCGGGAAACCAGAGGCCGGCGCTGAGCGCTGTCCACAGGCCCCGTCGGGCGAGGGGGAGGCTCATCGCGCGTGGCCATGCACTGCGGGACCGTTCATCGGCGGTCGGACGTGCACCAAACTCGTCCGACCGCACTCAGCCCCGGCTACACCCGTGTTCTCCGGGCGACAAGCGCCACCGGGTGACACTTTCCACCCGGAGAATCCTGCGAGGGATGTGCGACGGCCGCTAGAGATCCTTGAATTGGCTGAGGAGGTAGCGCTTGAACTTCTCGGGGATCTCAATGGACTTCATGGTAGACGACGAGATGGAACTGTCGCCCGACTTCCTCACGACGTCCGGCACAAGCTGCACCTCGTCCTGAACCGACC
>CAIVWG010000095.1 GCA_903909555.1 uncultured bacterium
AGGACATCGCCGAGCGGCTGATGCCGTGCGGCTCCGAGGGAGCACCTCCGCTGCCGGTGTGCTGGGACGGCTCGCCGTACCAGCCCGTGCCCATCGCCAAGGACGTCCCACCGGAGACGGCGTTGCAGATCATGGAGCGCCGCGACGAGTTCCCCGGAGTGACCGCGCAGCTCGAGGCGGTGCGGGAGTACCCCGCGCCCTTCGAGGCGAATCTCGCCCACGTGCTCGGATACGTCGGCCCCGTGTCGCAGGAGCAGCTCGACGCGCAGGGCGATTCCGTCGATCCCGCGCGACTGCGCGCCCGTGACCTGGTGGGACGCAACGGGCTCGAGGCAGAGTACGACGCCGACCTACGCGGAGTTCCTGGCATTCTCACGCTCGCGATCGACCAGGCCGGTCGGGTGACCGGCACCGTGTCGGAGTCCGAGCCGGTGGCGGGCAACTACGTGGTGACGCATATCGACGCCCACCTGCAGTCGGTCGTCGAGCAGTCGCTGCAGGAAGCTGTGAAGCGCGCGCGAGCAGCCGGCGACAAGGCGCCCTCGGGTGCCGCGGTCGTCGTCGACGTGCGCAATGGCGCCGTCCTCGCCATGGCGAGCTTCCCCACCTACGACCCGAAGATCTGGGTGGGTGGCATCTCGACGACCGACTATGACCGCCTCCTGCGCACCAAGGCACTGTCGTCCAACGCTGTCCAGGGCACCTTCCCGCCCGGCTCGACATTCAAGGTCGTGACGACCGCGGCGGCCGCGCGCGAGGGCTACGACCTCTACGGCACGTACGACTGCCCCGCGGACTACACCGTCGGGTCGCAGCGCTTCCGCAACTTCGAGTCGGCCGGATACGGCCCCATCTCCCTCGCTCAGGCGCTCGAGGTGTCCTGCAACACGGTCTTCTACCGCATCGCGGACGAACTGTGGCTCAAGGCCGGCGGGCTCGCAGCGAACTCGCAGTCCCCCGATCCCATTGCGGAGACCGCCGCGGAGTTGGGCCTCGGCCAGCAGAGCGGCCTGGACATCCCCAACGAGGCCGCCGGCCTCGTGTCCGGCCGCCTGGAGAAACTGCAGACCTGGGAGGAGCGCCGGGACGGCTGGTGCGCGGACGCCAAGTCGGGTTTCTCCGACGTTCGCGCCAAGAATCCGCAGCTCGCCGACTACTACACCGCCCTCGCCAAGGAAAACTGCATCGACGGCTTCCGCTGGCGCAACGGCGACGCGATCAACGCATCGATCGGGCAGGGCGACACATCGATCACGCCCCTGCAGCTCGCCATGACCTACGCCGCGATCGCCAATGGCGGGACGCTGTACCAGCCGCAGATCGCCAAGGCCGTGCTCAGCAGCACCGGCGAGGTCGTGCAGGAGTTCGAGCCCGTGGCGCGCCGCGATGTCGACGTGTCGTCCGAGGCCCTGGAGTTCCTGCGAGCCTCCCTGTCCGGCGTGACATTCGAGGGGACCGGTCGGCCTGCCTTCGAGGGCTTCCCGCTGGACCGCATCCCCATCGCCTCCAAGACAGGTTCGGCCCAGGTGTTCGGCGAGAAGGCCACGACGGCCTGGTACGCCAGCTTCGCGCCCGCGGACAACCCGAAGTACGCGGTCATCATGATGGTGACCCAGGGTGGCACGGGTTCCGCGACCGTGGGCCCCAGCGTCCGGACCATCTACGAGGCCCTCTTCGGGGTCTCGGGTGACGCGATCGACGTCACGCGCAGCGTCCTCGTGGGCGGCGAGCCGTCGGACGCCCTGCCCGTCGTCCGCCCGGACGGCACCCCCGTGACTCCGGATCCCCAGCCCGGCGGCGTGATCCTGGACGACACGATCACGACCGATGACACGCTCGTGGCGGGGGGGCTGGTGCCGGACGGCGAGCAGGGCACGCTGCTCGGCGACTACGACATCTACGGCGACTGGGACGGCGACGGGATCGTCGACGAGCAGTTCGACCTCGACGGGGACGGTGTCATCGACCAGCAGTTCGACATGGACTACGACGGCTATCTGGACGAGGAAGCGGCGGCCGCGGCCCTGGGGGTGACGCCATGAGTTCCGACGCCGACCTGCGGTCCAGTCAACGCTTCATCGGCGCCCGCCAAGAGGTGCGCGAGTCCTACTGGCGCCAACTCGACTGGGTCCTGCTCATCAGCGCACTTCTCCTCAGCGCCGCGGGAGCGGTCTTCGTGTGGTCGGCCAGCCGCGCCGACCTGGCATCGGAGGACCCCCAGTACTTCCTCAACCGACACCTGGTCAACATCGTCATCGGGCTCGTCCTGGCACTCCTCGTCTCGCGCCTGGACTACCGCCTCCTGCGGGCCTACACGCCCCTGGTGTACGGCGCCGCCATCCTGGGCATCCTCCTCGTCTACACGCCCCTGGGCGCGACCATCGCCGGAGCGCGAGCCTGGGTCCGGCTGCCCGGAGGCTTCACGCTGCAGCCGTCCGAGCTGGCCAAGGTGGCGATCATCCTCGTGATGGCCCTGATCCTCGCCGAGAAGCGAGACGCCGAGGAAGAGCCGCGCGATCGGGATGTCCTGCTCTCACTCGTGCTCGCGGCGATTCCCATTGGTCTGGTCCTCCTGCAGAACGACACGGGCACCGTCCTCATCATGGCCACGGTGGTCGTCACCATGGTGGCGGTCTCCGGGGCGCGCACGCGCTGGATCATCGGGCTCCTGCTCGCCGGGGCGACGGCAGCGGTCGTCGCATGGCAGGTGGGACTGCTGCGGGACTACCAGATCGCGCGCCTGACGTCGTTCCTCGACCCCGACTCCGATCCCACGGCGGCGGCGTACAACGCGACCCAGGCGCGTATCGCCATCGGCGGGGGCGGCTTGTTCGGGCGCGGTCTGTTCGAGGGTCCGCAGACCCAGGGGAACTTCGTCCCGGTCAATGAGAGCGACTTCATCTTCACGGTGGTGGGAGAGGAGGTCGGCTTCGTCGGGGGAGTGATCGTCATCCTGCTCCTCAGCCTTATCCTCTGGCGCGGCATGCGGATCGCCCTGAACGCCACGGATCTCTTCGGCCGCCTCGTCGCCACCGGGGTGGTGGCCTGGCTCGGCTTCCAGATGTTCGAGAACATCGGGATGGCCCTGGGCATCATGCCCGTGACCGGCGTCCCGCTGCCGTTCGTCTCCTATGGGGGCACGTCCATGTTCGCGTCGTGGATCGCCCTGGGCCTCCTGGAGAACGTACGCGTGCACGAGCAGTCCTGACGCGCGCGTAGTCTTCTCGCATGCCTGCTGACCTCATGCAAGCCTCCGTGTTCCCTCAGCTGGAACGCTTGCTCCCCCTGGTCCAGAAGCCCATCCAGTACGTCGGGGGCGAGGTCAATGCGGTCACGGCCGACTGGGAAGCCGCGGACGTCCGCTGGGCCCTCATGTATCCCGACGCCTACGAGGTCGGTGCCCCCAACCAGGGCGTGCAGATCCTGTATGAGGTGCTCAACGAGCAGGAGGGCGTCCTCTGCGAGCGGACCTACGCCGTGTGGCCGGACCTCGAGGCGCTCATGCGCGAGCACGGCGTGCCGCAGTTCACCGTGGACTCCCATCGACCGATCCGAGCGTTCGACGTGCTCGGCTTGTCGTTCTCCACCGAGTTGGGCTACACCAACATGCTCACCGCCCTGGATCTCGCCGGCATCCCGCTCATGGCCGTCGACAGGGGCGACGACGACCCTCTCGTGATCGCGGGAGGGCATGCTGCCTTCAATCCCGAGCCGATCGCGGACTTCATCGACGCCGCTGTCCTGGGTGACGGGGAGCAGGCCGTGCTGCGGATCACGCAGATACTGCGC
>CAIVWG010000096.1 GCA_903909555.1 uncultured bacterium
ATGCCGGAGCGGATACACAGGCGAGCTCGGCTACGAGGTGATCGCCCCGGTCGACATCGTGGGGGCGCTCTGGGATGCCGTCGTGGCGGCAGGAGCCACGCCAGCCGGACTCGGTGCACGCGACACCCTGCGCACCGAGATGGGGTACCCCCTGCACGGGCACGAGCTCTCGCTCGAGATCACGCCGGTCCAGGCGCGGCTGGGCTGGGCGATCGGGTGGGACAAGCCGGGATTCCACGGTCGCGACGCCCTCGCCGCCGAGCGTGCCGAGGGGCCCCGTCGCGTGCTGCGGGGCCTGCGCGCCCTCGAGCGGGCGATTCCGCGTGCCGGCATGGTCGTCACGGACTCCTCCGGCGCCGTCGTGGGGGAACTGACGAGCGGGACGTTCTCCCCCACGCTCAAGGAGGGCATCGGCCTTGCCCTGCTGCTACCGACCGTCGCCGAGGGAGACGAGGTGCTCGTCGACGTCCGCGGGCGGCCGGCGCGCTTCGTCGTCGCGAAGCCGCCGTTCGTGGAGCCGCACGTCCGCTGAGGCCCGGTCAGGCGTGACCGTTGTGCCCTAGGGTCCCCTCATGACGATCGTCTCCTTGACCTCAGCCCCCGCGACCACGCTGGACGTCGACGCGCTCATCATCGGCATCACCGCCGAGGCGAGGAAGCACGTGGACGGTCCGCCGGCGCTCCCCGACGACGTGCGCCGGGAGGTCGACCGCATGCTGGAGCAGGTCGGGGCCAGCGGGAAGCTCGGCGAGATCACCCGCATCCCCAGCGAGGGACTCGTCCGGGCGCCGATGATCGTGGCGGTCGGACTCGGAGACATGCGGATCCTGGATACCGAGAAGGTCCGGCGCACCGCAGGCGCCGCGGTTCGCAGCCTCGCCGGCCTGCGCTCCGCGGGCATCGTGGTCACCTCCCCGGACGCCCCGCGCATCGAGGCGATCGTCACGGGTGCCCTCCTGGGCAACTACGCGTTCCATGACTTCCGTGGCGTGAGCGCCGGAGCGCAGTCAGCCCCACTCGAGCGGATCCTCATCACGGGCAGTCCTCGCGATGCGGAGCAGCGCGCCGCACTGGAGCGCGCGCGCATCGTGTCCGAGGCGGTCTGCCTCGCGCGCGACCTGGTCAACACCCCGCCATCCGCGCTCTCTCCGGAGGACGTCGCGCACGCGGCGATCGACGCGGTCGACCGACTGCCGGTCCGCGTCGAGGTGTGGGACGAGACGGGGCTGGCCGAACTCGGGTGCGGCGGAATCCTCGGCGTGGGGCAGGGCTCGGCGAATGCGCCGCGACTGGTGCGCCTGGAGTACTCCCCCCGCGGAGCCCGGCGAACCCTCGCAATCGTGGGGAAGGGCATCACCTTCGACACCGGAGGCATCTCCATCAAGCCCGCCCAGAACATGGACCACATGAAGGCCGACATGAGCGGCGCCGCCGCGGTCATCGCCGCGATGAACGCCATCGCCCGCCTCCGCCTGCCGGTGCGCGTCGTGGGCTGGGTGCCCACGGCCGAGAACATGCCCGGGGGGCGGGCCCAACGTCCCGGAGACATCCTCACGACCTACGGCGGTCACACCGTCGAGGTGCTCAACACCGACGCCGAGGGCCGGCTCATCCTGGCCGATGCCTTGGAGATGGCGGCGGAGGAGTCCCCTGACCTCATCGTGGACGCGGCCACGCTCACCGGGGCGCAGAGCGTCGCCCTGGGCAAGAGGACGTCGGGGGTCATGGGGCGCCCCGACGCGGCGCGCGACGGAGTGTGGGAGGCCTCGCGGCGAGCGGGGGAGCTCATGTGGCCCATGCCCATCCCCGAGGAACTGCGGCCGTCGCTGGACTCTCCCGTCGCCGACATCGCGAACATCGGCGAGCGCATGGGCGGAATGATGACCGGGGCGGCCTTCCTCGCCGACTTCGTGCCCGAGGACATCCCCTGGGTGCACCTCGACATCGCCGGGCCGGCGTACAACGACGGATCCTCGTACGGCTACACCCCCAAGGGAGGCACCGGCGCCGCCGTCCGGACGTTCATCCAGGTCGCCACCGATATGGCGGAGGGCACCCTGCCCTGACGGCGCAGCCCGCGACCGCCGGTGACAGGATGGTCCCCGAGCCGCCGGAGGGGAGCCCACGCACATGCCCGACTTCGACATCGTGATTCTCGGAGGCGGAAGCGGCGGTTACGCCTGCGCCCTTCGCGCCTCGCAGCTCGGCCAGTCGGTCGCCCTCATCGAGAAGGGGCGCCTCGGCGGGACCTGCCTGCACCGTGGCTGCATTCCCACGAAAGCTCTGCTGCACGCGGCCGAGGTCGCCGACGCCACCCGGGAGAGCGAGGACTTCGGCGTCCGGGCCGTCTTCGAGGGCATCGACATGAAGAAGGTCAATGACTACCGCGACGGTGTGGTCGGGCGCCTCTACAAGGGTCTCCAGGGCCTGGTGAAGAGCCGCAACGTCACCTACGTCGAAGGCGAGGGGCGCCTGACTTCTCCCCACACGGTCACCGTGGACGGCACGGAGTACCACGGGAAGAACGTCGTCCTCGCCACCGGCTCCTACGCGCGCACCCTTCCGGGCCTCGAGATCGGCGGACGCATCATGACGTCCGATCAGGCCCTCACCCTCGACTACGTTCCCGAGCGCGTCATCGTCCTCGGCGGCGGCGTCATCGGCGTGGAGTTCGCCAGCGTGTGGAAGTCCTTCGGGGCTGACGTCACCATCATCGAAGCGCTCCCGCGCCTCGTGCCCGCGGAGGACGAGTCCATCTCGAAGGCCTTCGAACGCGCGTACCGCAAGCGCAAGATCAACTTCACGACGGGGGTGCGTTTCCAGTCGGCCACGCAGGACGACAGCGGCGTCCACGTGACCCTGGAGAACGGCGAGACCCTCGACGCCGATCTGCTCCTCGTGGCGGTCGGGCGAGGGCCGGTGACCTCGGGGCTCGGGTTCGAGGAGGCCGGCGTCGCGATGGACCGAGGCTGGGTGCTCGTGGACGATCGCCTGCACACCAACGTCCCCGGCGTCTTCGCCGTCGGCGACATCACACCCGGGCTCCAGCTGGCCCATCGCGGCTTCCAGCAGGGCATCTTCGTCGCCGAGGAGATCGGCGGCCTCCACCCGCGGGTGATCAGCGACGCGGACATCCCGCGCGTGACGTACTCCGAGCCCGAGGTCGGCTCGGTCGGCCTCACCGAGGCGCAGGCTCGGGAACAGTACGGCGATGACGTGTCCGTCTACGAGTACAACCTCGGCGGCAACGGCAAGAGCCAGATCCTCGCCACCTCCGGCTTCATCAAGCTCGTCCAGCGCAAGGACGGCCCCGTGGTCGGGATCCACATGATCGGGTCGCGCATCGGCGAGCAGATCGGAGAGGCCCAGCTCATCGTCAACTGGGAGGCCTACCCCGAGGACGTGGCCGCGCTCGTCCACGCGCATCCCACCCAGAATGAGGCCATGGGCGAGGCGCACCTCGCGCTGGCCGGCAAGCCGCTCCACGCCCACGCCTGATCACGCAGGACGCAGCGCACACAGGAAGCACCGCACACAGGACGAACCGCAGACAGCGACCACGAACGAAGGAGACACGCGCATGCCGGTCTCGGTCACGATGCCCGCGCTCGGCGAGTCGGTCACCGAGGGCACGGTGACCCGGTGGCTCAAGGCCGTCGGCGACACCGTCGCCGCGGATGAGCCCCTGGTCGAGATCTCCACCGACAAGGTCGACACCGAACTCCCCTCGCCAGCCTCCGGCGTGCTGCTCGAGATCCGCGCCCCCCAGGACTCCACGGTCGAGGTCGGCGGCGAGCTCGCCGTCATCGGAGACGCCTCCGAGGCGACCGCCGCGTCCGCGACCCCGGCACCGCCCGTGGCACCGCCGCCACCACCCCCGCCTCCAGCACCTGCCCCGGAGGCGACAGCACCCGCGGCGACAGCACCCGCGGCGACGGGTCCCACGTCGACAGGGGGCAGCACCCCCGTCCTCCTCCCGGCTCTCGGCGAGTCGGTCACCGAGGGCACGGTGACCCGCTGGCTCAAGGCCGTCGGCGACACCGTCGCCGTCGACGAGCCCCTCGTCGAGATCTCCACCGACAAGGTCGACACCGAACTCCCCTCGCCGGTCTCCGGGGTCCTCGTGGAGATCCTCGTCGCGGCGGACGCCACGGCGCCGGTCGGTGCCGAACTCGCGCGCATCGCTGCACCGGCAGCCGCATCCGCGCCGCCGCCTGCCACCCCTGCACCCGTGGCCCCCACCGCCCCGGCCCCCGCGCCCGTGGCCCCCGCCTCCCCTGCTCCCGCACCCGTGGCCCCGGCCGCCCCGAGCGCTGCGGACGAGGAGCCCTACGTCACCCCGCTCGTGCGCAAGATCGCCGCCGACAGTGGCGTCGACCTCGCGACGATCACGGGCACGGGCGTGGGCGGACGCATCCGCAAGCAGGACGTCATCGCCGCGGCCGCCGCGGCCCGCACTCCCGCGCCTGCGGCACCCCCCGCGGCGGCCGACGGCCTGCGCGGCACGACCCAGCCGCTCTCCCGGCTCCGCCGGGTCATCGCCGAGCGCATGGTGGAGTCACTTCGCGACTCCGCCCAGCTCACGACGGTGATCGAAGTCGATGTGACCGCAGTGGTCGCGCTGCGTGACCGCGTCAAGCGCGAGTTCGAGCAGCGGGAAGGGGTCAAACTCACCTTCCTGCCGTTCTTCGCCAAGGCCGCCGTGGACGCGCTCGCGCTCTACCCCCAGCTCAATGCGTCCCTGGACATCGCCGCGGGCACCGTGACCTACCACGGGGCCGCGAACCTCGGCGTGGCCGTGGACACCGACCGGGGGTTGCTCGTGCCCGTCATCCGCGATGCCAGCGACCTCAGCGTCGCCGGGCTTGCCCGACGCATCGCCGACGTCGCCGAGCGCACCCGCACGAACAAGGTCTCGCCCGACGAGCTCTCCGGGGGCACCTTCACCATCACCAACACGGGCAGCCGCGGGGCGCTGTTCGACACCCCGATCCTCAACCAGCCCCAGGTCGCCATTCTCGGGACGGGAGCGGTGGTCAAGCGCCCGGTGGTCATCTCCGACAGCGTGGGCGACGTCATCGCCATCCGCTCGATGGTCTACCTCGCGCTCACCTACGACCACCGCCTCGTGGACGGAGCCGACGCGGCGCGGTTCCTCGCGGCGGTGCGGCACCGGCTGGAGAACGCCGACTTCGCCGACCTCGGCAGCGCGTGATGAAGGTCGCGGTCACCGGGGCCTCCGGCCTCATCGGCTCGGCCCTCGTCCCCGCCCTGAAGTCCCGCGGTCACGACGTGGTGCGGCTGGTGCGCCGCGCCCCCGCCGCGCCGGACGAGGTGCGCTGGGACCCAGCATCCGGTCAGGTCGACCTCGCCGGCCTCGCCGGCACCGAGGGGATCGTGCACCTCGCGGGAGCCGGCGTGGGAGACAAGCGCTGGACCGAGGAGTACAAGCGCGAGATCAGGTCATCGCGTGTCGACGGGACGCGGACGATCGCGGAGGCGGCGGCAGCACTGGACCCCCTCCCGCGCGTGTTCGTGTGCGGCTCGGCCATCGGCTACTACGGCGACACCGGGGACCGCGCCGTCACCGAGACCGCGCCCGCCGGCCCGGGATTCCTCGCCGGCGTGGTCGTGGACTGGGAGGCCGCAGCCCAGCCCGCTCGGGACGCGGGGATCCGTGTGCCGCTCGCGCGCACCGGCCTTGTGGTGAGTTCGCAGGGGGGAGCCTGGAAGCGACTCCTGCCGATCTTCAAGCTCGGGCTCGGCGGCAAGGTGGGATCGGGCAAGCAGTACTGGTCCTTCATCTCGCTCGAGGACGAGGTTGCCGCCCTCATCGCGCTGCTGGAGGACGACGCCTACGAGGGCCCGGTCAATCTCACCGCGCCGACCCCCGTGACCAACGCCGAGGTCACCGCCGGCATGGGCCGCGTGCTCGGTCGGCCCACCGTGCTCCCGGTGCCCGCCTTCGCCCTCAAGGTGGCGCTCGGGGAGTTCTCCGAGGACGTGCTCGGAAGTCAGCGCGTACTGCCTGCGGAGTTGGAGGCGCACGGGTTCACCTGGCGTGACGCCTCCATCGACGACGCCATCCGGGCAGCGGTCCGGGGGGACTAGCGACGTCTCGCGGGACCGTTCACGCACACCCGCGGTGACCACGGACCGCGGTGGGCCATGCAGGCTCGCCCGCTACTGCGCCCCCGCGACCACGCACGACTCGCCACCCGTGGCTGCCGACTGCGCGTCGGCCGTGCGCAGGGCGCCGAACGCCGTGATCGCCACGACGACCGTCCCGGCTGCCGCCACCACCCAGCGCCAGCGCGGTGTCGCGGACCCCGACCGAGCGGCATGACGGGCCCGTGGCGATGACGGCACCTCGGCGAGGGCCACGCGAACGCTGGACGCGCCGCCGGGGACCGGGTCGTGGGGCTCGGCCACGCTGGCGAGTCGCGTCGCCCGCACCGCGGGAGGAGAGGGAGTCACCTCGAGCCCGCGGTCCTGGCGGCGACGCGCAGAGTCGAGCACGGCGGCAAGCCGGGCCATCGTGCGGCGCTCCTCGGGCACGCCGGAAGGTTCGGGGTCCGCAGCCCAGACCAGGGCCTGCGCGACATCCGCACCCACCGAGCCCGACGGGAGAAGCTCATGGCATATCGAGACAAGGCCGGCGAGGTCCGCGGCCACGTCGCCATCGGGGCGCCATCCGACGAGGACGCCGGCGCCTTCGGGGGTGAGACGCACGGAATCCAGACGCACGCCTCCGTGCGCGACCCCTGCGTCGTGCAGCAGCGCGAGCCCACCGGCGATGGGAGCGAGAACATCGAGGGCCTGCGCCGCGGTGAGCGCGTCGGGCAAGGCCGTCGTGCCCTCGGGCACGTCGTACTCCATCGAGACGCCGCCGGGGACGATGTGGGCGGACAGTGCCGCGAGGCCGGGATGCTCGACGCGGGCGGCACGCAGGGCGGCGCGACGAGCCTGGTCGCGCAGGGCGATGTCCGGCGGGTAGGGAATCGTGATCGCATGATCGTGCATGCGGACATGCTGCCCCGAACGCCCGGGACCCTGCGGTGGCGTATCCACAGGCCCGGCGCGGATACGGTGATCCGGTGAGCGTCATCGTGGTGGGAGCAGGGCTCGCCGGCCTCGCCGCGGCGCGTCATCTGCGCGCCCACGGCGTACCCGCCACCATCCTCGAGGCCGGCGACGCCCCCGGCGGTCGCGTGCGCACCGACCACGTCGACGGCTTCCTCCTCGATCGCGGCTTCCAGCTCTACAACCCCGCGTACCCCGAGGGCGAGCGCGTACTCGACCACGACGCGCTCGACCTTCGGCCGTACGTCGCCGGCGCGATCATCGTGCTCCCGCGACGGGGGCAGCGTCGCGAAGTGCGCGTCGCAGACCCTCGCCGTGAGCCGAGCTGGGCGGTTGCGTCCGCCACGGCCCCGCTGGGCTCCCCCCTCTCCACGATGCGCTTCGGTGCCTACGCGCTCTCGCGGGTCCTGCGCAGTCCCGCGGCCCTGCGCACCGAGCCGGACGTCACGGCCTACGAGGCGCTGCGGCGTGCCGGTGCCGACCAGCGCCTCATCAACCGGCTGCTGCGCCCCTTCCTCAGCGGCGTCTTCCTCGAGAGCGAGCTCACCACCTCCCGTCGCTTCCTCGACCTGGTCCTGCGTTCCTTCGTCCGGGGCACCCCCTCCCTCCCAGCCGCCGGCATGCAGGCGATCCCCGAGCAGCTGGCGGCCGGATCGGACCTGAGGCTGCAGGTCCGGGTGCTCGAGGTCGGTCCTCGCCACGTCGTCACCGAGGGTGGCGAGCGCTGGGAAGCCGACGCCGTGATCGTCGCCACCGATCCGCCCGGAGCAGCACGACTGCTGCCCGGGCTCACCATCCCCGCGGGGAGGTCGGTCACGACGTGGTACCACTCCCCTGACTGCTCCGTCGAGCACCTCGTCGGCGGAGCGGCCGCACTCGTGCTCGATGGGGCTCGGCGCGGTCCGCTCGTCAACACCTCAGTCATCTCGCAAGCAGCATCGACCTACGCGCCGCCCGGCAGGGCACTCGTGTCGTCGTCGGCCCTCGGCGTGCGCGACACTCCCGCGCACGAGAGGGCCGTGCGCGACCACCTATCGTGGATGTACGGCGTCGACGCCACCCGCTGGGAGCACATCGCGACCTACCCGATCCCCTATGCCCTGCCGTCGATGCCGGTGCCCCTCGACGTCCGCAAGTCCGTCCGCATGTACGACGGCGTCTTCGTCGCCGGGGATCATCGCGACACCTCGTCGATCCAGGGCGCCCTGGTGAGCGGTCGCCGCGCCGCCCAGGCGGTCCTCGACGCCCGCGGCGTGGTCGCCTCTGCGACCCTGGGCGCATGACGACGACACGCAGGATCCTGGCGACGAGCGGCGGCTTCCTCGCCACGGACCGCTGGGGCGTCATGAGCCCGGGTGGCCTGGTCCTCGAGGCGCTGCGCCTCAGCGGAGCCGACCGCCCTCGCGTCTGCCTGGTGATGACCGCCAGTGGCGACGACGCGTCGTACCTCGCTCGCTCCTACGCCGCCTTGGCCTCGCTCGGGTGCGACGTCGACCATCTCGCGCTGTTCACCATGCCGAACCGCGACCCCGAGGCCGTCCTTGCGTCCAGTGATGTGGTGTGGGTAGGCGGAGGAAGCGTCGCCAACCTGCTCGCGCTGTGGCGACTGCACGGCGTCGACACCGCGATGCGCGCAGCCTGGGAGTCCGGCACCGTGCTCGCCGGCGTGAGCGCAGGGTCCATCTGCTGGCACGTCGGCGGACCCACCGACTCCTTCGGCCCGCAACTGCGCATCGTCCAGGACGGCCTTGCCCTCCTCCCCTACGGCAATGGCGTGCACTACGACAGCGAGGAGCAGCGCCGGCCGCTGCTGCAGCGCACCGTCGCCGAGGGCATCCTGCCCACGTCGTACGCCACCGACGACCGCATCGGCATCCTCTACGAGGGCATCGAGCCCGTCGCTGTCCTCGCCGATACCGACGTCGATCCGGTCGACGGCCCCGCGGCGTACCGCATCGAGGCCGTGGGCGGCCGGGCCGTGGAAACGCGCCTGCCCGTAGGCGTCATTCGGGCCTAGTGCGCCCGGCGGATACCCTCGGGGCGTGACTCAGGTCCGCGTCCTCGGCCCCCCGCCGGTCGACTACGCGTGGGCGTGGGACCTGCAGCGCGCGCTCCACGACGAGATCGTGGCCGGGACCGCGCCCGACACCGTGCTCCTCCTCGAGCATGAGCCTGTGTACACCGCGGGTCGGCGTACCGATCCCCTCGATCGCCCCCTGGACGGCACGCCCGTCGTGGAGGTCGACCGGGGCGGACGCATCACCTGGCACGGTCCCGGCCAACTCGTGGGCTACCCGATCGTGCGCATGCCCGATCCGATGGACGTGGTGGCACATGTGCGGCGCCTGGAGCAGATCGTCATCGACAGTTGCGCCCTGGTGGGGCTGGAGACGATGCGCGTCGAAGGTCGCAGCGGCGTCTGGGTCGATGCCGATGACCGCGGGCCGCAGCGCAAGGTCGCCGCGATCGGCGTGCGCGTGGCGCGAGGCGTCACCCTGCATGGCTTCGCCCTCAATTGCGACTGCGACCTCGCCGCCTTCGATCGGATAGTGCCCTGCGGGATCCGCGACGCGGGAGTCACCAGTCTCACGGCCGAGCTCGGCCGCGATGTCAGCGTGGCGGAGATGCTTCCCATCGTCGAGGGGCGCATCCTCAGCATCCTCGACCTCACCGTCGGGACGACGCCATGACCGAGCGCAAGCTGCTCCGCCTGGAGGTCCGCAATGCCGAGACCCCGATCGAGCGCAAGCCCGCGTGGATCAAGACGCGGCTGCGCACCGGGCCGGAGTACACCGAGATCCGCGCCCTGGTGGACCGCGAGGGGCTGCACACGGTCTGCCAGGAAGCCGGCTGCCCCAACATCTACGAGTGCTGGGAGGACCGGGAGGCCACCTTCCTCATCGGCGGGGAGCAGTGCACGCGCCGCTGCGACTTCTGCCAGATCGACACCGGCAAGCCGGCCGACCTCGATCGCGACGAGCCCCGTCGCGTCGCCGACTCGGTGCGCGCCATGGGGTTGCGCTACGCGACGGTGACCGGCGTCGCCCGCGACGACCTGCCGGACGGCGGAGCGTGGCTCTACGCCGAGACCGTCCGCCTCGTCGGCGAGATCTGCCCCGTCGAGGTGCTCATCCCCGACTTCAACGGGCGCGCTGACCAGTTGGGCGAGGTTTTCTCCGCTGCGCCGGCCGTCCTGGCGCACAACCTCGAGACGGTGCCGCGCGTCTTCAAGCGCGTGAGGCCGGCGTTCTCCTACGAGCGCAGCCTGGACGTCATCACGCAGGCACGCCGGGCCGGCCTCATCACCAAGAGCAACCTCATCCTGGGGCTCGGCGAGACCGATGACGAGGTCGACGCCGCCCTGGTCGACCTGCACGCCGCCGGCTGCGACCTCATCACCATCACGCAGTACCTTCGCCCCACGCAGCGGCACCACCCGGTGGAGCGCTGGGTGGCACCGGAGGATTTCGTCGCGTGGGCCGACCGGGCGCGCGAGATCGGCTTCGCCGGCGTCATGAGCGGCCCGCTCGTGCGGTCGAGCTACCGCGCCGGTCGGCTCTACGCCGAGGCCGTTGCGGCCCGGCGGGGCGGCCAAGCCGCCCCTGTCGGGCTGGCGCGTTCGATGGAATCATCGTGACCGCCCGCGTCGTGGCCGTGCACGTGTGGCCACCCGGTGCCGACGCCCCGCAGCGGGTCGACGAACTCGTCCTCGACTGGGGCGGTCCCGTAGGTGACCGACACCACGGCCTCACCATGAGTTCCGACGTACGCCAGAAGCAGGTGTTCCCGCGCGGCACCGAGATCCGCAATCACCGGCAACTGTCGATCGTCGACACCGGCGAACTGGCGGAGATCGCGGTCAACCTCGGGCTTCCCGAACTCGCCCCCGGCACCATCGCCGACAACATCTGCACCGAGGGGATCGACGACCTCACGTCGCTGGCGCCGCTGAGCCGGCTCATGTTCGACGGCGGCGCCGTCATTCTCACCGGCGGCGTCAACACTCCGTGCACGATCGCCGGAGGACTCGTCGGCGACCGCTACGGCACGCGCGCGGAATCCTTCCCCAAGGCCGCCATAGGGCTGCGCGGCATCACCGGCTGGGTGGAGCGACCGGGCACCATTCGCCCCGGCACCCCGGTGACCGTGGTGCCTCCCACGGGAATGTAGGCACCGGAGCGCTTCGATCCCCTCGCCGTCGGCGAGCGCCCCCGGGACGCTACGAGCCGGTTTCCCGACGCGAAACGAGCGTAGACGGCGGGCATAACGCCACGTCGCGTCGGCAAACGCTCAAGGGGGCCTGGTGGCCGGGGCGTGACCGTGGTGCTCGCCGCGGACCTGGCGGTGCCCACTAGAGTCAACCGCATGTCCACGAGCGAACCGGCCAAGAAGAAGCGCGGCGGCAAGTTCGTCGAGCGCCTCGCGGCCATCCGCGAGAACTACCGGATGACCCGCAAGGTCCACCGCTGGGTGGGCTGGGAGATGCTCGGCATCTTCGTCGTGGTGAGCGCGGTCGTCGCCATCCCGGTGGGGCTCTTCCTCAACTGGCCGACCGCCCTCCTCATCTCCCTGCCACTCGGACTGCTCGCCGCCGTCGCGTGGTTCAGCCGCCGGGCCATGAACGCCGCCTACGCGAGCATCGAGGGCCAGCCCGGCGCGGCCGCCGCGGTGATCGAGAGCATGCGGGGCAACTGGAGCGTGACGCCCGCGGTCGCCGTCACCAAGAACTCCGACCTCGTCTCGCGCGTCGTCGGCCGCTGCGGTGTCGTCCTCGTCTCCGAGGGTCCCTCCGCTCGCGTGCAGCACCTCCTCGCGAACGAGCGCAAGAAGACCGCACGCTGGCTCCCCGAGGTCCCGATCTTCGAGATCCAGGTGGGCACCGAGCCCGATCAGGTCCGTGTCGCCAAGCTCCAGCGCGAGCTGACCAAGCTCCCCAAGGGACTGCGCCCGGCCGAGGTCAACGACATCCGCCGGCGCCTGGATGCCTTCAGCAAGCGCGAGACCCCCGTGCCGCTGCCCAAGGGCCCCCTGCCCAAGGGCGGCAAGATCCCCAAGTCGATGCGCGGCTGACGCTCGCCTCGAGGGTGTGCCCCGCCGTCTAGCGACCCAGGCCGGGGACGCTCGCGCGCATGACCACCACCGACCCCGCCACGAGATCCTGCAGCCCGCGCCTTCGCGAGTCGTAGACCAGCGCCGGGATCACCAGGCAGATCAGGGCTGTCCGCACCATGACCCACCACAGGCCCAGGCGCTTCCCCCCGACGCCGACGACGGCGATCCCCAGGAGGCGCTGTCCGAACGACGACGCGGTGAGCCAGGTGAAGAGGACCACGTCGACGTAGAAGACCCCGAGGACGGCCAGGGAGTACTGCGTGGAATCCCAGGACAGCCACGGCAGGAGCAGCCGAGCCAGGATGAGGGCGGCCAGCCAGTCCACGCAGATCGCCGCGAAGCGCCGCCCCAGAGTGGCGGGTACGGCTCCCGGCCACGGCAGGGAGGCGTCGGCGCTGCTCACCGCCCCACGCTACGAGGCGCGTGCTCCGGCCGCCACGCGGCATCCCCCGGGGCACATCACCGGCCCTGCCGTGCGGAATAGGGTCACCGCCCTCGGGCGGCAGCGGCGGCATCGACGGGCCTGAGAAGTTACAGACGCGAAACAATCGGGTGACGCCCGGGAAATGACCCCCGCCTAGCGTCCTGGATGACGGGGAAGCCGTCGAGGGGCTGGAGCCCCCAGAGGCGATCGAGACGCGGCCGGGCCGTGCGGGAGGATTCCATGTTCAGCAATGCCGACGAGGTCCTGAAGTTCATCAAGGACGAGGGCGTCGAGTTCGTCGATGTCCGCTTCGTTGACCTGCCGGGAGTGATGCAGCACTTCAATGTCCCGGCCGACACCTTCAAGGGCGCGTTCGAGGACGGGCTCATGTTCGACGGCTCGTCCATCCGGGGCTTCCAGGCGATCCATGAGTCCGACATGAAGCTCATCCCCGATCCCTCCACCGCCTACCTCGACCCCTTCCGCGCCGCCAAGACGCTGGTCGTCAACCATTCGATCCGCGACCCCTTCACGGACGAGCCCTACAGCCGCGACCCGCGCAACGTCGCCGCCAAGGCCGAGGCCTTCCTCGCCTCCACCGGCATCGCGGACACGGTCTACTTCGGGCCGGAGGCGGAGTTCTACATCTTCGACGACGTGCGCTTCGAGACCAAGCAGAACGCCGGGTACTACTTCATCGACTCCATCGAGGGAGCCTGGAACACCGGGCGCGAGGAGGAGGGCGGCAACCTCGGCTACAAGACGGCCTACAAGGGCGGGTACTTCCCGGTCCCGCCGGTGGATCACTACGCCGACCTGCGCGATGAGATGGTCATCGCCCTGCAGCAGATCGGGCTCCAGGTGGAGCGCGCCCACCACGAGGTGGGCACCGGCGGCCAGGCCGAGATCAACTACCGCTTCAACACGCTGCTCAAGGCGGCGGACGAGGTCATGGCCTTCAAGTACATCATCAAGAACGTCGCGTGGGTCAATGGCAAGACCGTGACCTTCATGCCGAAGCCGCTCTTCGGCGACAACGGGTCGGGCATGCACTGCCACCAGTCACTGTGGCGGGACGGCGAGCCGCTGTTCTATGACGAGCTCGGGTACGGCGGCCTGTCGGACGTCGCCCGCTGGTACATCGGCGGCCTGCTCGCCCACGCGCCCTCGCTCCTCGCCTTCACCAATCCGACGGTGAACTCCTACCACCGTCTCGTCCCGGGGTTCGAGGCGCCGGTCAACCTGGTCTACAGCGCCCGCAACCGCTCCGCGTGCATTCGGATCCCGGTCACCGGGACGTCTCCCAAGGCGAAGCGCATCGAGTTCCGGGTGCCCGATCCGTCGAGCAACCCCTACCTCGCCTTCGCGGCCATGCTCATGGCCGGCATCGACGGGATCAGGAACAAGATCGAGCCCCCGGCACCGGTGGACAAGGACCTGTACGAGCTGCCGCCGGACGAGCTCGCCGAGATCGCCCAGGTGCCCGGGTCGCTCCCCGAGGTCCTCGACGCTCTCGAGCAGGACAACGACTACCTCCAGGCCGGGGGGGTCTTCCCCGCCGACCTCATCGAGACCTGGGTGGAGTGGAAGCGGGCCAACGAGGTCGATCCCATTCGTCTCCGTCCGCATCCGCACGAGTTCGAGCTGTACTACGACATCTGAGGCATCCGAACCCGCACGACGACTTCTGAGCTCGTCCCTGAGGGGGGACATGCTCCCCACGCGTC
Organism: uncultured bacterium; assembly: GCA_903909555.1. Lineage (GTDB taxonomy): Bacteria > Actinomycetota > Actinomycetes > S36-B12 > S36-B12 > Mxb001. The sequence goes on from CAIVWG010000096.1 coordinate 14,347, forward strand.
GCATCGCCTCGCGCGCACGGGAGGGCAGGGCGGCCGCTTCGGCGGCCGCCCTTCGCCTGTCCGGGGTCCGTGACGCCTGACGGGCGCAACGGCGTGTCTGGGATAGTTCCCAGGTGACGACCGCCCAGGCCCCGGCACGTCAGGCGGGTCAGTTCGCGCTCTGGACCCTCATCCTCGCCGCGTGCGTGGCCAACGTGAACCTCTCCATCGCGAATGTCGCGCTGCCCGACATCGGGCGCGAGCTCGGCGCCACGCAGGTGGAACTCAACATGGTGGCAGTGGGATTCACGCTCGGGCTGGCCAGTTCGGTGCTCTACCTCGGCGCGATCGGCGACCACTACGGCCGCAAGAGACTCCTGCTCATCGGGCTGGCGCTGTCGATTCCCGCCGCGGCACTCGCCGCCTGGGCCCCCTCGCCGACCGTGCTCATCGCGGCTCGCCTCATCGGGGGCGTGTGCGCCGGCATGGTCTACCCGACGACGCTGTCCATCATCACCGCGCTCTACAGCGGTCGTCAGCGGGCCATGGCGATCGCACTGTGGTCGGGAATCGGCGCGGGGGCCTCCGCCATCGGTCCCGCGATCGTCGGTTGGCTGCTCACCTTCGCCTGGTGGGGCGCTGGCTTCGCGATCACCATCCCTCTGGCGGTCCTCGCCTTCCTCCTCTGCCTGCGCCTTCCGAGCAAGACCGGGGATCCCAGCCCCTCGGTCGACCACGTCGGCGGCGTGCTGTCCGTCATCATGATCGCCACCTTCGTCGGCGCCATCACGTTCGCGCCGACACCGGGCGCAGGTGTCGTCTCCATCATCCTGGCCGTCATCTCCGCCGCTGCCATCATCGCCTTCTTCCTCCAGGAGCGCCGTACCCCGGAGCCGCTGTTCGACCTTCACGTCGCGAAGCGCCGCACCTTCTGGGTGGCCGCCCTCGCCGGCATCATCGTCTTCGGCTCGCTCATGGGATCGATGTTCATCGGCCAGCAGTTCCTCCAGAACGTCCTCGACTACAACTCCCTCCAAGCAGGGCTGGGGATCCTGCCCGCGGCGTTCGCCATGATCCTGCTCTCGCCCGTCGCCGCGATCCTCATCCACCGCGTCGGGTCCCGGGTGACGCTCGCCATCGGGTTCGTGCTGGTGGGCCTCGGCTTCCTCGCGATGTTCCTCTGGACGGAGTCGAGCTCCTACGCGGTCGTCGGGCTGACCTACGCCATGCTCGGCGCCGGCGTCGCCATCGCCGCCGCGCCGGCGTCCCGAGCCATCATGTCCTCGGTCCCCCAGCAGGACCTCGGCATGGGCTCGGCGACCAACGACCTGCAGCGCGACCTCGGCGGCGCCATCATGCAGTCGGTCATGGGCACGCTGCTCGTGGTGAGGTACTCCCGGGACATCGCCGCGGCCTTCAGCGCCGCCCCTGCCGATGAGCAGAGCCAACTGTCCGACCAGGCCATCACGCTGATGACGCAGTCGTTCACCGGAGCCGAGGAGGCCGCCCAGAGCCTGCCTTCCCAGTACTCCGCGTCCCTGGTTGAGGCCGCACGCCAGGCCTTCACCGACGGTGCCAACGTGGCCTATGCCGCCGCGCTCCTCGCCGTCGTGGCCGGCCTTGTCGTCATCGTGACCCTGTACCCGCGCAAGGACAGGGAGATCGAGATCCTGGCGAAGTATGCCGAGGAGGACAAGCCCGTGGCCGCCTCAGCCGGATAGTGCCGTCGGCCCGATAGGGTTCCCTGCGTGGCCGAACGTCTCATCCTTCACATCGGGCCGCGCAAGACCGGGACCACCTATCTCCAGCGCGTGCTCCAGCAGCTCTCCCCCAGCCTCGCGACCCAGGGGGTGCTCTACCCCGTGGACTTCCGGGGCAAGGAGGACTACAACCACGTCGGAGCGGTCAACGACCTCACGTTCGCCGAGGAGACGCGCCGGCCCGAACGCTGGTCGGACAAGGCTGGGGACGACTGGAATGCCCTTGTGAGTGCCGTTCAGGCCTTCGAGGGCACGGTGATCCTGTCGGCGGAGATGATCGGCGGCCTCAGGCCTCCCGCCGCACAGCGGCTGATCACGGGCCTCGGAGTCAAGGACGTCGACGTGGTGATCACCGTGCGCGACCTCGGGCGCATCTTCCCCTCGTCCTGGCAGCAGCACGTGCGCAACACCCACACCCAGGACTACAAGGCCTACCTCGAACGCCGGACGCGCGAACGCGGCAGCGCAGCCCCGATCCAGATGCAGGAAGTGTGGGATTCCGAGCGCGAGCAGACGTTTTGGCGCTCCTATGCGTACGGCGCACTCGTCCGCCGGTGGCAGCGCCTGGTGCCCCCCGATCGCGTGTCCGTGGTGACCCTCCCACCCC
>CAIVWG010000097.1 GCA_903909555.1 uncultured bacterium
GGTCGAGCAGGTCGCGGATGGCGCACGCGTGGGAGCCGAGGCTGAAGTCGCCGGTCCCGGCGCCGGACTGCCCGTGGCCGAGCAGGTCCAAGGCGATGACCGTGCGGCCCCCGGCGGCGAGGTCCTTCGGAACGTCGCCCCAGTTGTCCAGGGATGAGCCCACGCCGTGTACGAGGACGATGGGCGTGCCGGTCCCCGGGTGGACGGCGTACGCCAGGCGGACCCCGTTGACGGTGTCGGTGCGGACCTCCACGATGTGCTCCCCTCAGGCGGATTACCTACGCTACCGTAGGTTACGGGTCCGTAGGTAGTCGAGCCGGGTTCCCGTGACACGACGTCCGCGGGACGCTCGGGGAGGAGCGGCGGCATTCGCGACCCCGGTACGCTCGAGCCCCCTCGGTGGTCGAGGCGCAACGATGGGAGAGGTCATGCCATCAGCCGACGCGCGAGCCGTCGTCATCGTCTCCGGGGGAGGGGCGCTCACGCCCTTCACCACGCCCACCCTCGCATGCTCGACCGACGCCGGCTACCTCTCCGCGGGCAACACCGCCACCGCGATGCGCGACTACCTCCTCGCCCAGGGCAAGCAGGTCTTCACCGTGCCCACCCGACCCGACTGGGGCGTGGTGGACGACTCGACCAGCGATGACTTCGGCCCCTTCACAGGATGCCCGGAAGTCCTGCCCGAGCACCTCACGATCATGTCGGCCGGCGACATCTCCGGCGGCGGGGAGCGCCTCGCGCGCTTCCTGCACTTCCTGCGCACGGACTACGGCATCACCGAGATCGATTTCGTCGGCCACTCCAACGGAGGACTGTGGGCGCGCTCGGCGATCTGGGTGCTCAAGCAGACGGGTGCGCCGATCACCGTGCGGTCGCTGGTGACGGTGGGCACCCCGCACGAAGGATCGGTGCCGGGTCGCTTCACCTTCAACGAGATCGGCCTGGACGCCTTTCAGGGCAACGCGTTCGCCGAGAAGTTCAACCAGGATTGGGTCCCCTACGCGAACGCCGGAGACAAGGGGATCAATCGCGAGGACACCGAGAAGTACCTCGTGGGCCCCGGTGGCTGGAATGCCGCCCAGGGCAGCGCGCTCGACGGGATTCCCGTCACCCTGCTCGCGGGCACCTACTTCTCCGAGGATGGCGGCGACCCGACCGTGTGGCCGAACGACGCGACGGTGTCGCGGTCGTCGGCCTGGGCGGAGCACATCCCCGACGCGATCATGCCCATCCGCACGCGCTGGGAGGCGCCGCTCGTGCACAGCATCTTTACGAGCAACTACGCCGGGATCGACTGGTCCTACGCCCTGACCTGGAACACCGAGTCCCTCGCCAGGATCAATGAGGCCATCGACGACGCCTGAACGCGGCAGACGAACGGAGGGGGCCTGCTGAGCAGGCCCCCTCCGTTCGTTGAGGCGCTATCGACGCACCCGGGGCCAGTACACCTCGTTGGACGTGATGTCCTGCCACGACACATAGGCGGTGAGCCCGCGCGTCGTCTTGATCCGGCGGGTCCAGGTGAAGGATCCGTCGGCCTTGACGCGGATCGTGGCCTTGCCGCCCGAGAAGGAGCCCTGGCCGTTGAACTTGATCCACGGCACGAGCCTCGAGCCCACCTCGATGCCGCCGGTCATGCCCGAGGTGCGGATGCGGTCGTGCTGGCCGATCGGCGTGCGGGTGCCCTGGTTGAGTTCGATCCACGGGACCACCAGGATGCCGAGGCTCAGTGCCCGGCGCTGGCCGGCCGGGCCGTAGCCCACCGCCTGGAGCACGTGGAGTCCGGGTGCGATCTCCTCCGGCAGGGTCTTGACGCCGGCGAAGTTGCCGGCATCGTCCACGGTCAGCGTCCCGAGGTCCACCGACCTCGCGGCTCGCCGCGCAGTCTCCACGGGCGGGTCGAGGAAGAGCCCCACGAGGGAGTTCGGCAGGAACCCGGTGCCTGTGGTGCGCGCATCGCGCTCAGCCTGGAGCACGAGGACCCCGTCGCTGTTGAGCGGAAGCGGATTGCCGTTTCCGTTCAGTCCCTCCAGGGTCATCGTCCAGCCCGTGTCGTCGATGAGGAGCCCCCCGTCGAAGGGATTGGGCACGACCTCGACGGGCTTCGGCGTGCTGTCCTCCTCGTACTCGTGCTCGCCCGGGCCAAGCGGCTCGGGGATCGGCTCGGGCTTCGGTGTGGGAGCTGCCGTCCATTGCGCGTACAGCGTGGCGTCGCTGGTGAAGCCGTACGTCGCCCCGTTCGCGTAGGACGTCCCGGAGCCATTCGCCTGCGTGTTCCAGCCGGTGAAGGCGTGGTCCGCCCGGGTGAACTCATTGGGCTCCAACGACTCGGCGGTGCCCGATGACTGCGGCGCCATCGTTCCGGTACCGCCGTTGGCATCGAACGTCACCGTCTTGGGTGTGCCGTACACCGCCCACAGGGTGACGGGTGCGTTGACCGGGTCGATCCGCGATCCCGGGACGTAGGCGACCGGACCGAACTGCGTAGCGGCCCAGCCCACGAAGACCTGCTGGTCCCGTTCGAGCCCGGCTCCGTCGGCAACGACCGCGGTGGATCCCGCGGCATACCACTCCGGGTCGGTGGGCGGGGTGCCCGCGGTGTTGCCGTTCCCCTCGTAGGTGACGCCGAAGCCGCACTTCACGTTGGCGATCTCGACGCTGGGCGCGGTGGAGTCCGCCGCGAGCGCACCGTCGACCTTCTTGGTGATCCCCGGCGCGGTGCTCGAGCTCACCAGGAGGCTGGCGCCTCCGCCACCGCCGCCCGCGCTCTGGGAGTCGATGACACCGGCTCCGCCGCCGCCTCCGGCGTATCCACCGCCACCTCCTCCGCCGTCGAGACCGGCGCCTCCCCCGGCACCGAAGGCGGTGGGCCGCGTGGTCCAAGACGTCACTCGAACCACGGGATCGCGGCCCTCGCCACCGCTGGCTCCGAATCCGCCGCCACCGCCGCCGCCGGAGTTGAGCCGCCTGACCGATGCGTCCTGGCCGGGAACTCCGTTCACACCGCCGTTCCCGCCGTTGTCACCGCGGTCGCCGCCTCGGCCACCGGTGGCCAGCGTGCCGCCGGCCTCGCCCACCCCGTGGACATCGCCGCCGTTTCCACCGCCGGACTTCGCGGACGTGGGATCGGCGTTGCCGCCCTTGCCTACGCCGGGGCTGGTGGGTGCGGAGTCGTAATTGGCTCCGCCGCCGCCTCCTCCGGCCACCACGATCGGATGGGTGTCAACGCCGAGCGAGATGGCGGAGTAGCCGCCACCGCCGCCACCGGCTGATGTCGAGTCGTCGAAGACCGGTGCA
>CAIVWG010000098.1 GCA_903909555.1 uncultured bacterium
ATCGAGGACGGGATGACCCGTGAGGCGGTGCCGAAGGCCGCGAGATTGCCGTCCGCGTCGAGGATGAGCGGCCGGAGGGTGGCATCACACGCCAGCCGCCGGGCGAACTCCGCGCTCACCGGGGTCTCAGGCACCCCGAACCGCTCCAGCCACCCCATGCCCGCGCCCGTCGCGAGGACCTCGGCCTCCACGGTGACGTGCACGATGGGTCGGGCCCCCGCTACCGTGGGGAACTCTCCCTGGCTCTCGGCCGCGGTCAGGATGCGCTGCAGGGCCTCGACGTTGCGCGACGAGGTACGCCGTACGTCCAACTCCGGCGTCGTCGTGCCGTCAGGCTGGAGCTGGCGTCGGGCGGCCTCGAGCATCGCGATGAACTGGGCTCCGACATCGGCCGGGAGCAGGCCATCCACCCGGACATGACCGTCGAGGACGGTCGACGCGTGCAGGGAGAACTCCGGCTCCTTGGCCCCTGCGTCGTAGGCCTCGGGATCGAGTTGGCGGCACAGCCTCTGCAGGCAGCCCCAGAACCGCTTGGGCTCCTGCTCCGCCGCGAGCTCGATGATCTTGTCCTGCGCGGCCACCAGATGCGGATGCAGTCGCGGAAACCGCTGCCACGCCCGGCGCAGCGCCCGCACGTGGCCCTCACCCAGATGCCCGTCGCGCCAGGCTTGGCCCACCTCGGGCAGATGGCGCGTCATCTCACCCGCCTCCACCAGGCTGGCCGCCGGGCCGTAGCCGTCGCCACCCTTCCATCTCAGCCAGGTGACGGCGGACTTCGCGCCATCGGCCCACCAGGCCCCGTCCTGAGCGAAACGGTCGGCGACGGCGGCACGCGAGCCGCCCAACTGCCGGGACGCACGCTGGAGACGCTCGCAGACCTCACCGAGAGACCCGGAACTCACCTCGGACAGGTCGATACCCGCCAGGTCGACCAGCGCCATCTCCAGCGCCTCGACGGCACGCGACAGCCGCGCATCCGGACCGAACCGGGGCTCGGGACCTGACATGGCGGCTACCGACAACGGGCACCCTCCCGGGGGAAAGTATTCGAACGTATGTTCGAATTAGATCACAGGTCCCGGGACCCTGTCAAGCACCGACCACGTGCGCTCGATGTCGCCGGTGAGCGATTCGGTCGCCGCGACGTGCTGCCGCGTCGACTCGAGCACGTCATCGCGGGTCAGGGTCCGCGGCGATGCGTTGACCGGTTCCGCGGCGCCGACGACATCGCGTACGTCGATCCCCGGACGGACGTGCTCCGCCAGCGGGCCCTCGAGAAGGGCTGCGAGGTCCTCGCGCAGGGACGCGAAGCGGATGCGGTGGTCCACCGCGCGACGGTCACGGTAGTAGCGCACCACGTCGTCGAGGCTCTCGCACGCGCCGAAGACCTGCAGCGGCCACGCGAACGACATCACCAGCTCGCGGAAGTTCTGGAAGCCCATGCCGAGATGGGCGGCCGCGGCGTATCCCTCCCCGGCGATCGCCGGATGGGCGGGATCACCGACCACCCGCACCCACGCATCGAAGCCCTCCGGGGTGCCGTCGTACAGCATCGCTCGACCCTGCCGTTCCAGTCGCCGGCGCAGGCGCCCCACGCCCGTGCAGCCGTAGTTGTACAGCGACAGCCAGGCATCCAGCGGCTCCCGCGTGGAGATCACCACGATCTCGCCCGGTGCCTTGTCGCGCTCCATGCGCCCGTGCTTGACCGCGACCGAGGCCGGTTCGCGGAGCACCCGGTCGAGCACGGTGCAGACGAACGTCGACCCGGTCTTCTGGACGTCCATGTACGTCACCGGTCCGTGGGCGAACACGACACCATCATGCGCCATGCATCGCATGCGCCATACTTCGGACGTGGAGCGGTTCCCCATCGTCGCGCGGCCGGCGAACCGCAGTGGCCGCCCCGACCGCTTCTTCCACTTCATCGTGGGCTACCTCGCTCCCACCCTCACTGCGCTCGCGGACAGCGAGGTCGACGGCCCGGTCGGCGTCATGTCCGTGGGGTCTCTCGACCGGCTGTGGGCCGACTGCCGGCATCCGGAGATCCGCGTGATTCCCGAGGCGGAGTTCGACGCCGTCGCCGCGCAAGCCCCGGTCAGGCTCGCCGCGCGCGGCTACGACAGCCCCCACGCCCACGTCCTCGCGCCCTGGCCCGCCGTGCGCCGGGCCGTCATGCACGCCTACGGCGTCGATCCCAAGGACGCGGGCGGATCCGACGCGCGCAAGGGCAGCCCCAGGATCCTCGTCGTTGAGCGCCGCCCCGGCGAGGCACCGGCCGACGGTGCGGTGGGTGCCGGGAGCGGATCCGACCGTCGCTCGATCCCCAATCTCGCCGACCTCGCGGCGGCCCTAGGCAGTGCGGGCGAGGTCCGGGTCGAGGCGATGGAGGGCCTGACCCTGCCGGAGCAGATGCGGATCTTCCGCTGGGCGGATGTCGTCGTCGCTCAGCACGGGGCCGCGCTCGCGAACCTGATCTGGACGCGCAAGGGCACCCGCCTGGTGGAGATCGTCACGCCCGACAAGGCGAACGTGCTCCCGGGCTACTACGAGGCGCTGGGCCTCGAGGTCGCGCATGTCACGCAGGATGACGGTCACGCCGTCGTCGACGTCGACGCCGTGCTCGACGGCGTGACCCGGAGGATCGACGCTCCCGAACACACCGGTCGCATCGAGAAGCGCGGCGCACGTACGCCCATCCCCTGGTCGGCGCGTGCCTGGAAGCGTCACGAGGATCGCGGGATCGACGAGCGCGACAGCGCACGCTGGGCCGAGCAGCTCACCCGGTGGCCCCGTGTCGACGCATCCCCGGCGGATGCCGCAAGCACCCCCGACGCTCCGATCCTCGCGCTCGCCTCCGCCTGGCGTTCGGGGAGCACCCTGCTGCAGCGCCTGCTCATGTCCGGAGGCGACACGCTCGTCTGGGGCGAGCCCTACGCGCAGCGCGACCCGATCGGGCAGCTCACCGACATGTACGTTCCGTTCCGCGACGGCTACCCGGTCCCGCAGCACTTCCTGCCCGAGCGCCAGTCGAACGACGCCTTCGCGCTATCGGAGTCATGGGTGGCCAACCTCTATCCCGGCGTCGACGACCTGCAGCGCGCGCATCGCGCCATGCTCACCGAACTCCTCGCCACCCCGGCGCACGCCGCCGGCTTCGCGCGCTGGGGTCTCAAGGAGGTGCGACTCGACGCCACGCAGGCGGAGTACGTCGCCGGGCTGTTCCCGGGCACCCGCATCGTCTTCCTGGTCCGCAATCCCTACGACGCGTTCCGCTCGTATCGCAGCAGGGGAGGGTGGTACGAGCGGTTCCCCGACCGCCCGGTGTTCGACGCGGAGACCTTCGCGCGCCACTGGCGGCGACTCACGCGGTCCTTCCTCGGCAATGCCGAGCGGATGGGCGCGCTGCTCGTGTCGTTCGAGGACATGACGAGCGACCCGGCGACGCTGCAGCGCATCGCCGACCACACCGGCGTCGCGATCGACCCTGCGGTGCTCGACATCCACGCGCGCGGCAAAGAGACCAGCAAGGAGGCCAGCAAGGACACGGGCGAGGTTTCGCCGATCCGACCCAAGGAGATGCGGGTCCTCGCGGAGGTGTGGGGGGACCTGCCCGCCTCGCTCGGATACGCGACTCCCGAGGGCTGAGCCGGCCGGCCGCCCGCGTGAGCCGACCTAGATCGGCACGCCGGGGCGGTCCATGCCGACGATCTGCACGCCCTGGAAGAACGCGAGCAGATCGCGGTTGCCGTGGCCGCCGAGGCCGCTGCACCGCCAGAAGCTCTGCGCGGAGTGCTCGCTCATGTCGAGCAGGCTCGTGCCGTTGACCTTGGCCTCGCCGAAGCGCAGCGCCCTCCCCACCGCCATCGCACCCTCGATGTCGGTCCCGAAGACATAGGCTGCCAGGCCGTACGGGCTGGCATTCGCGGCCGCGATCGCCGCTGCCTCGTCGTCCATGGAGTGGACCGTCACCACCGGACCGAACATCTCCTCCACGCACTCCCCCTCCGGCGCGCCCACGACGACGCGCGGAGCCCAGAACCACCCGCCCGCGGGGACGGGCTGCGCCGCGACGAGTTCCTTGCCGCCGAGGGACACGAGGCGATCCACCTGCGCCTGAAGGTCGATGCGTCGGGACTCGTGCGCGAGCGGCCCGATGTCGACGGCCTCGGTGTGCGATCCCAGGGTGTACGTCGACAGCGCGTCGAGCAGCGCGGCCACGAACTCGTCGTGCAGGGCCGCGGCGACCCAGACCTTGCCCGGACCCTCGCACCACTGGCCGTTGAGCTTGACCATGCCCGCGGCCAGGGACGCGGCCGACGCCGCGACGTCGGCGTCCGCGCGCACGATGACCGGGTTATTGCCGCCGAGTTCCAACTGCAGTGCGGTGAAGTTGCCGGCCCCCGCGCGGGCCACCGCACGTCCGGTCGGCACCGACCCGGTGAACGAGATCGCACGCACCCGCGGATCTCCGGTGAGGGCCTGCCCCACATCGCCGCCACCGTGCACCATCCCGAAGACCCCGCGCGGCAGGCCCACCTCGTCGATGGCCTCGGCGAGGTGCGTGCACGCGAACGGCGCCCACTCCGGCGGCTTGAGGATGACGGTGTTGCCCGCGCCGAGCGCATACGCCGTCTTCTTCGCCGCCATCGCGCCGGCGGCGTTCCACGGCACGAGGATCGCGGTCGGGCCCCAGGGCAGGCGCCAGAGCTCGACGGGCCGGTCGGGCTCGCCGAGGATCTCGGGATTGACCTGCTCGCGGATCATGGCGGCGACATCGCGGAAGTTGCCCGACATCGACCCGGCGAACGCCGACGCGATCGGGGCCGGCAGTCCGGACGACGCGCCTTCCACCACCGCGATGTCCGCGACGCGCGCGTCCAGGGCATCGGCGATGCGCTCGAGCAACGCCGCGCGCTCCTCGACCGGCATGTCGGACCATGTGCCGCGGGCATGCGCGGCCTCAGCCTCGGCGAGGGCGCGCTCGACGACCTCGGGCGCGGTGGCCGCCTGCAGGGCGATGCGCTCGCCGGTCGACGGGTCGCACAGCCAGACGCCGAGATCGCCCTCGGGATCGAGGAACTCCCCGGCGACGTAGTCGCGCTGGCGGAAGGCGGCGTTGTCGCGGGGGGACGCGTCGGTCACGTGCGCTCCGATCCGATGTAGGCCTCGATGACGGCCGGGTTTGATGCGATCTCGTCCGGGGTCCCCTCGGCGATGATGCGCCCCGCGTCGAGCACGTAGATGCGCTGGCACAACCCGAGGATGAAGGACAGGTCATGGTCCACGACGAGCACGCCCGCCCCCATGAGGTCATGCAGGGCACGGATCGACTCGCGCAGTGACTGCGACTCGACCTCGTTCATGCCCGCGACGGGCTCGTCGAGCAGCACGACATTGCAGCCGACGGCCGCGGCACGGGCGATCTCCAGGCGACGCTGGTCGCCGTAGGCGAGCGTGCCCGCACTGCGATAGGCCAGCGGCAGCAGGTCGAAGTGGTCGAGCAACTGCGGGACGGTGTAGCGCGGCGGCTGGGTCCCCATCGCGCGCGAGGACCGATGGCGCGCGACGTGCGCGGTCACCTCGACGTTCTCCGCGACGGTGAGCTCGCTGAAGAGGCGGATGTTCTGGAATGTGCGCGCGACGCCACGCCGCGCCACCTTGTGCAGCTGCCGCGGCAGTGGTCGATCGCCGATGAGGATGGTGCCCGTGTCCGGGGGCAGGACCCCCGACAGCAGGTTCATCACCGTGGTCTTGCCGGCGCCATTGGGGCCGATGAGCCCGACGATCTCCCCGGACCCCACGGTGAGCGTGACACCGTCGACCGCCTTGACGCCGCTGAAGTTCTTCCGCAGGTCATCCGCGACGAGCGGCAGTGGGGTGAAGTCGGCGTCGCGGTCGTCCGGGATCGGCGCGCTCTCCGGCGCCTTGCGGCGACGGAAGAGATCGTCGATCTCCCAGTTGCCGGTGATGCCCGATGGTCGCCACACCATGAAGATCACGATGATGACGCCGAGGAAGAGTCCGTTGACACCGGGCAGCAGAGGCATTGCGACGAAGCCGAGGTTGGGCCCGTCGCCGATCCACCGGAAGATCTCGTCGCCCACCGTGATGATGAGGACGCCGAGTACTGCGCCGGTCACGCTCTTCTTGCCGCCGAGCACGAGCATCGCGACCGTGATGAAGGTGAGGTTGAGGTAGAAGTCGTTGGGGTTGACCGCGCCGAGGAGCAGGGCGAGGAGGATTCCCGCGGCACCCGCGCCGATCGCGCTGATGGTGAAGGCGCCCAGCCGGAGGCCGGGGACGTTGACGCCCATCGCCGAGGCCGCCAACTCGTCCTCCCGGGACGCCTGGAGCTGCAGGCCGGTGGCCGACGACTTGTACGTCGACGCCACGATGAGAACGACGACCATGACGGCGATGACGGCCCACGGCGACTTGCTCTGGGGGATCCCGTAGAACGCCTCGGCCCCGCCGGTCAGGGCCGTCCAGTTGTTGAGGACGTTGTAGACCACGATGAGGAAGGCGAGCGTCACGATGGAGGCGCTCACCCCGCTCAGGCGCATGACCACGACGCCCACGAAGGCTCCGACCACCGCCACCAGGGCCAGGGATATCAGCGCCGCGAGGGGGACGCTCAACTCGACGCCGGCGAGACCGAACGGTGCATCGGGGATGCGGGCCCGCTTCACCATGGGGGGCGACGTGAGGATCGCCATGCTGTAGGCGCCGACGGCCGCGAAGCCGACGTGGCCGAAGCTCACCACGCCGCTGTTGCCCACGAAGATCTGGATGCCCACGACGAGCACGATGTTGATGAGGGCGACGGTGGCGAGGCGCTGGCCGCCGGCGCCGCGGAGGGCCCCCCAGCCGAGCGCGAGCACGATGACGGGGATCGCGAGCAGGGCGGCGCGAATGAGGCCGACCTTGAGCGCGTGCCATCCCGTGTGGCTGCTCATGTGCGCAGCCTCTGCTTGACGCCGAGGATGCCCTCGGGGCGCGAGATGATGATGATGACCACGACGGCGAAGAGCACCCCGTCGGCCAGGCCGGTGACCGCGCTGGGCAGGCCGGCGCGCAGGGCCACCTCGGCGAAGCCGAGGATGAAGCCGCCCAGGACCGCCCCGCTGAGGCTGCCGATGCCGCCGATGACGATGGCGACGAATGCCTTGAGGACGGGGCCGAGGCCCATGGTGGGCTCGACCACGCCGCCGGTGCGGGTGAGGATGAGGATCGCGGCGACGCCGGCGAGGAGGCCGGACAGGGCGAAGGCCGCGGACACCACGCGGTTGGCGCGCACCCCGAGCAGCCGTGCCGCGCCGAAGTCCTCGGCCGCCGCGCGCATCGACAGGCCGATGCGTGTCTTGCGCAGCATCACCGTCATGAGGACCAGCGCCACGACCGTCACCGTGATGGTGAGGATCTGGTACGCCGGGATGATGATGCCGCCGATGGTGACCGACGTCGCGGTCCAGTCCGGCTGCGGAACGGCACGCGGCCGTGCCGACACCGTCATCGTGAAGATGGCCTGGATGGCGATCGCCACGCCGAAGGACGTGATGATCATGGTGGTGGGGTCGGCGTTGCGCACGGGCTTGAAGGCGATCTGCTCCATGAGCACCGACCCGACCACCGCGGCCAGGACGCCGGCGATGATCTGCAGCGTCCACGGCAGCCCCATGTAGGAGCACAGCAGCATCGTGTACGCCGCGATCGTGATGAGCTCGCCGTACGCGAAGTTCACCAGGCCGAAGATCGAGAAGACGATGGCCAGGCCCAGCGCGAGCAACGCGTAGGTGCTGCCGAGGCTCAGGCCGTTGACGATCTGCTGGATCACCTCGGTCATGAGCCGGCGCCCAGGTAGGAGGAGATGAGGCCCTCGGCGTCGCCGAGTTCCGCGGACGTGCCCTGTCCCACGATCACGCCGGTGCGCATGACGTACGCGCGGTCGGCGATCTCGAGGGCCCGTACGGCGTTCTGCTCGACCATGAGCACGGTGATGCCCTCCGTTCGGAGTTCCTCGACGATGCCGAACACCTGGTCCACGACCTTGGGGGCCAGGCCCAGCGTCGGCTCGTCGAGGAGGAGGAGCCGAGGCGCGCACATGAGGGATCGGGCGATGGCCAACTGCTGGGCCTCGCCCCCGGAGAGCGTGCCGGCGGCGAGGCCGGCACGCTCCCCGAGGATGGGGAACCGTTCGAGGAGCCGGTCCAGGTCGGCGAGCATCGCCTTGCGGTCCTTGCGGATCGCGCCGGCCAGGAGAAGGTTCTCGCGCACGGTGAGGCCGGTGAGGATGCGCCGGCCCTCCGGGGTGAGGACCAGGCCGAGCCGCACGACATCCTCAGGCGCCATCCCCTGGATCTCGCGACCCTCGAAGACGACACGACCCGACGCCGGCTTCACCATGCCCACGCATGCGTTGAGCGTCGAGGACTTCCCGGCCCCGTTGGGGCCCAGGAGGGCGACGAGCTCGCCCTCCTGGACCTCCAGCGAGATTCCCTGAACCGCCTGGATTCCGCCGTAGCGGACGACCAGCGAGTCGATCTGGAGCATCTACGGCTGCGGGATGTTCGCCGGGACGAAGGCGTCCTTGAA
>CAIVWG010000099.1 GCA_903909555.1 uncultured bacterium
CTCGTAGATGAGCAGCGCGGAGGGGATGGCGATCACGAGCATGAACACCGGCAGCAGGACCGGCTGGATCGCGACCCGCGGCTCGGGATCCCGCCACACCTCGATCCACCGGACTCGCGGTACCTGCTGCGGGACCTGCTCATCCCAGCGCGGAAGGTCGCGCGCGAGCGAGTGGCTGAGCGGGCGTACGACGTCACCCGCCAGCGTCTCGAGCGCGGACACCGCCGATGCATCGCCCTCCTCGGCGATGACGCGCAACTCCTCGTCGAGGCGCTCCTGCACGCGGTCGATCGCCTCGGCCTGGCGCTCCTCGATACCGATCGCGGAGACGTCGATGAGCGCCACGAGCCGCTGCTGCTCGGCCAGGAGACGCGCCGCTGACTCCCGGTAGGACATCACCGCGCCCACCGCGGAGGCGCCCACGAGGAACGCCGCCGGGATCGTCACCACGCTCGTCGCCATCCGCAGCGCCAGCCCCGACGTACCGGACTCCGCCAGCCCGAACTCCACGAGCCCGGTCTGGAGGGCCGCTCCGCGCACGAGGCCCGCCACAACGACGGAGACCAGCGCCAGGACGATGCGGGACACCCCGTCCAGGCGTCGCAGGACCAGCCATGAGACGAGGAGCACGAAGCCGCAGGCGGCGGCGCCCGCGAGCGCGGCGAGGAAGGTGCGCAGCAGCGGACCCCCGGTGACCGTTGATCCTCCGCCGAGCAGGCTGAGCAGCGCGCTCCAGACGACGACGAGCGCGCAGACGGGCCAGCTCGACATCGCCGGGCCTGTCGCGCGCCGCAAGAAGGTCACGGCCCGAATCTAATCGCGCGAATCTAATCGCGCGGGGGGAGCCCTGCGTGCTCGATGAAGATGCGCATGGCCTCCACCCTCCGGCTGATGCCGTCCTCCTTGTCCAGCTTGAGGGCGTCGTAGATGCTGCCGAGGACCTTCTCCACCGCGCTGATCGTCGTGCCCCGCATCTCTGCGATGCGCGGGGTCGTGTAGCCCTGGGCTACGAGGCGCAGCACGGCGAACTGGGTGGGGGTCAGCGAGGCGAGCGGGCTGGCCTGGTCGACCTGGCCCTTCATCCGCTGCACCTGGTCGGCGAGGGCGTCCTCCACGGCCTTGACGAGCAGGTCCGCGTCGGTCACCGCCTCCTTGCGGATGAGCCCGCAGGTGTCGGGCAGATCGGCCTCCGTGTAGCCGGCCGCACGCAGGTCGGGCAGTTTCGTGAGCAGCAGGAGCGCGATGCCCGGGCTCTGGTGATGCAGGACGTGGGCGAGATCCACGCCGCTGGGACCGACGCCGAGCCCGACGTCGATCACTGCCGCATCGGGATCGAAATCCGCGACCTCGCGCTTGGCCTCCGCCGCGCTCGCGGCCGCCCGCACCTCGAATCCGCCGCCGCGCAGGGCGGCGCACACCAGGCCCGAGGTGAACCCTTCGTCCTCGACCACGAGAACCCGCCGGTGATCCATGGCCCTAGGGTCTCGTGCCGCCTTCCCGAGGCGAGCGGGAACTCCGGGATTCCCCATGCCGCCGTCCCAGCACTCCCCGGAGTTGTGCCGTCCGCCGCAGCCCTCGAGCCACTACGTTGCGGGTGAGGGAGCCGGGCCGCGCAGGCTCCAGGATCGAGGAGGGACCCGGCGTGAGCACCTCAACGACCGAAGGGCCCGCTACCCGGCCTGACGCCGATTCGAGCTCGTCGGAGGGGACCACTGCACGTCCGGCCCGCTGGGCGCCCCGTCATTGGGGCATGTCGTGGACCGGCCTGCTCCTCGCCGTCGTCCTCTTCTGCCTGTCCCTCACTCCGTCGCTCCTCCCGCGCCCGGCCCTCTACATGGGCCTCATCGGGGGACTTGCCGCGACAACCGGGTACGCACTGGGCGTCTTCATCGCCTGGGCGCTGCGGGCGATGGAAGTCCCGGCACCCGGGGAGCGGGGCAGGCGCACGGCGTGGATCGGCCTCGCGATCGGCGGCGTGCTCATGTGCCTCATCTCGCTCTTCCTCGGCTGGCAGTGGCAAGAGGAGGTTCGCGTCCTCGTCGGCGAGGAGCCGGCCGGCCTCAGCATGTACGTCGTCCCCGTCATCGCCGTCGTCGTCTTCGCGGTGCTGCTCCTCATCGGCCGCGGCATCCGCGGCATCGCGCGCCTCCTCACGCGCGGGCTGGGTCGCTTCATACCCGCGCCCCTCGCCCGGGTCCTGGTCGTCGTCGCGCTGCTCCTCGTCGGATGGTGGATCGCGTCCGGCATCCTGCCGCGCGTCTTCCTCGACACCGTGGACGGGATCTACGAGGCGGTCAACGACTCGACGGCCCCCGGTATCACCCAGCCGCTGTCCCCCTTGAGATCGGGATCCCCGGAGTCCCTCGTGCCCTGGGACACCCTCGGCCAGACCGGGCGCACCTTTGTCGCCCAGGGACCGAATCCCGAGCAGATCACCGCGCTCACCGGGCGCCCGGCCCTCGAGCCGATCCGGGTCTACGTCGGCATGGACTCCACCGAGACCATTCCCGAGGGAGCCAGCCTCGCCGTCGCCGAGCTCATGCGCACCCGCGCGTTCGAGCGAGAGGTGCTCGTCGTGGCCGGGGTGACCGGCACCGGCTGGCTCGAGCCGCAATCGGTGGACTCGATCGAGTACATCTGGGGCGGCGACACCGCGATCGTGGGATTGCAGTACTCCTTCCTCCCCAGCTGGATCTCCTTCATCATCGACCGGCAGCGCCCTGCGGAGGCCGGGCAGGCGCTCTTCGACGCCGTGTATCGAGAGTGGTCGCGTCTGCCGCGGGAATCGCGTCCTCAACTCATCGTGTACGGGCTCAGCCTCGGCTCCTACGCGATGCAGTCGGCATTCGCCACCGTGGGGGGAATGGAGAACCAGACCGACGGCGCCCTCTTCGTGGGCACGCCCAACTTCACCGAGCCCTGGGGCACGCTCGAGCGGCAGCGCGATCCGGGCAGCCCGCAGTGGAAGCCCGTCTACCGCGCGGGCATGCAGGTGCGCTTCGCCCCGGACTCCATCGACTTCGACGCCCTGCCCGGACCGTGGCTCCCCCCGCGCATCGCCTACCTCCAGCACGCGAACGACCCCGTCGTGTGGTGGAGCTACGACCTCATCGCCCAGGAGCCGGACTGGCTCAAGGAGCCACGCGGACCGGGGGTCTCCCCGAGCATGCGCTGGATCCCCGTCATCACGTTCCTCCAGGTCACCGTGGATCAGTTCTTCGGCGTCAACGTGCCCAACGGCAACGGCCACAACTACCCCAACACGATCGTGGACGCCTGGGTCGAGGTGACGCAGCCACCGGACTGGTCGCCCGACGACACGGCCCGCATCCAGGCGCTTATCGACACGATGCCCACCACATAGGCATGCCGACAACGTCGATCGGACAACACCGAATCGCAGGAGACATCGTGGATGAGGATCGACCCCCGGGCGTGTCCTCGCGCCTGGTCCGCGTCGCTGGCACGACCCGGCCCTGGAACGCCGGCAACGGTGAGCAGGTCGACCTGCCCGTCGTGGTCGACTACGTCGTGGTCGACGAGCGCGGGGTCGCCGTGCGCATCGAGGCCACCGTGGACCACGGTGCTCACCGGCCGGTCGTCACGTCGATGTCGTTCCATTCCCGCGACGGCCTCGACCTGGACCGGCTGCAGCGGGAGTTCCGATGGCGAACGCCGATCGACATCGTCGAGCGCCTCGTGCCGCGGATGCTCGAGGCCGGGATCGATCCGTTCGACCAGGACCTCCCGGTCACCGGCTTCCCCGAGGCGGCGCTGGGCCTGGCCCGGGGACGGGGCGAACTCTCCGACGCCTTCCTCCGCGAGATCGCTGAGGAGTACGTGCGCCTCGGCCGCGGATACGCCAAGCGCATGGCCCTGGAGCGCAACGTCGCGCCGCGGACGGTCGTGAGCTGGGTGGTCAAGGCCCGGGAGCGCGGGATCCTCGGTCCCGCTCCCAAGCCCGGGGCCGCCGGTGGCGACGTCCTGCGCACCTGACACCGCGGGGTGGAACCTTACATTTCATACACTGAACCGCCCCCCGAGGAGGTCTCATGCCCACCACTCCCGCTCGTCGAGCCGCGCTTGCGTCGTCGCTCGGCATGCTCTGCGCCGTTGGCCTTGTTACCGCGGGCATCCTCGCCCCCGGTACGGCCACGGCCTCGGTCACCTACGCCGACGATCCGCGCAACGCGAGCGGATCGGTGATGCCGAGCGCCCCGCTTGCCGCGCCGGTGCTGGTCACGCAGTGGGACAAGGCCACGGGCGTCCTCACGGTGTCGTGGTCGCCGTACGACTGGGCCGGCTTGACCCCCGCCGGATTCAGCATCGAGGAGCGCGTTGCCGGAGGCACGTGGGTGGCGGTCGACAACGCGGCGGATCCGCTGGCGCAGTCGCACGACTTCAGGCTCCTCACCGCGGGCGACACGATGGAGTTCCGGGTGCGTGCGACAGCCCAGGACGGCACGCAGAGCGCGTACGGGCAGACGACGTTCTCCGTGATCAATCCAGGCGTGCCGATCACGGCCGTGACCGGCGATGGCACCGCCACGCTCTCCTGGAAGCCTGTCGCAGGAGCGGACCACTACATCCTGGTCTGGTACAAGTGGGCGCCGGGCACCCCGGGCGGCACGCAGTACATCACCTGCGCGTCGGATCCCTGCACCTACACCCTGCAGGGCCTGGAGAACGGCGCGGAGTACCGCGCCCACATCAACGCCATCAGCGCCGACGGTCGCGTCGTCGCCCTCACCACCCCCGACGTGAGTTTCACCCCGACCGCTCCCGCCCCGGCGCCCCTCGCCGCTCCCACCGTGGCCGTCCAACTCACCGGCACCCAGGCCCAGCTGACCTGGGCGCCGTACGCCTGGGGCAGTTACGGCAAGGATCGATTCGAGATTCGCTGGAGCAACGACGGCGAGACCACATGGAACTCCGTCGACAACTCGTCCAAGCCACTCGACGAGAGCGCTCAGGTGGCCGGCCTCACTCCCGGGTTGAAGACGACGTTCCAGGTGCGCGCGGTGCCCACGAGCGGCACGCCGAGTGCGTGGGGAGCTGCGAGCGCGGTTGTCCCCTCACCCCCGGCATCGCTCACCATCAGCGCGTCCGCTCTCGACGGCGCCATCTCCGTCGCCTGGCAGCCGATCGCCGGATTCCCTGACTACGCCGTCGGCTGGTACATCCCCGCCGACTCGAACTCGAAGTACGAGACGATCTCCGGGCTTACGTGCACCACCGGGCCTTGCACGGTGCTCATCCCGCGCCTGGTCAACGGGACGACGTACAAGGTGAACATGAACGCCACGAAGCCGGGGAGCCTCGACACCGTCCCCTCCAACTACGTGACGGCTACGCCGCAGCCGCCCGCTGCCCCGCTCGATGTCGTCTACCCCGCTCCCGTGACGCTGGAGGTGGGCCAGGCGGCCTCGATCTCGCCGGATGCCGCCTACTCCTCGGGCAATCCCAGCAACTTCGTCGAGGGCGCGGCCAAGCTCCCCTCGGGCCTGCATCTCAACAGCGCGAACGGCGACATCACCGGCACGCCGCTCACGACTGCCGATGGGCTCTTCCCGATCGTGGTGAGCAACAACCAGGGCGAGACGCTCACGGTGCCCCTGCGCCTTGTCGTGGCCTCGCACACTGTCACGCTGAACTACGCCGATCACTCCGGCCATGTCGGCAGCGCGATGACGCTGACGCCGCAGTCGTCCCACGTGATCGGGAGCCTGCGCGACTTCAGGGTCACCTCCGGCACGCTCCCCGCGGGCCTCGTGCTCGACGACACCACCGGCGTCATCTCCGGAACGCCGACCCAGCCCACATCGGGTCCGGCGAGCCTTGTGGTCACCGCTCGTGACGACTTCGCCACCGCGGCGGCGGCCTTCACCATCACGGTCGACTCGGGGATCGCGCGGCTCTCGGTGAGCTACCCCAACACCGTCGCGCACGTGGGCAAGGCGCAGGGCGTGACGCCCACGGTGAGCGGAGCGACCGGGGCACTGGACTTCCGCGTCACGTCGGGCACCCTGCCGGCCGGGATGGTGCTGGATCGCGCGACCGGGGTTGTCTCCGGCACGCCGACCGCGGCGCAATCGCCGGCCTCCGTCACGATTGCGGTGACGAGCGGCTCGGCATCGGACTCTGTCACCTTCACCATCGAGGTCCTTGCGCATACCCTGACGCTCGCCTACCCGAGCTCGACGCGCGACATCGGCGTGAGCACACAGCTCACCCCTGCGGTCTCGCATGCGATCGGGCCCGTGACCTACGCGCTCACCGTCGGGACCCTCCCCGCGGGCCTGTCCCTCGACCCCGCGAGTGGCGTCATCTCGGGCACGCCCACGCAGGTCACGTCGGGTCCGCTCGCACTGCAGATGACCGCCACTGACTCCTACGGCACGGCCAGCGCGCCGTTCACCCTCGAGGTGCGCGATCCGACGCCACCGGTGCCGGTGATCTTCGCGGCCATGACGCGCGACGTGGAGCGGCTGGCCGTGATCGGCACCGTGGCGAACGCTCGCGCGGGCGATGTCCTGACCCCCATGGTGAAGCTCACCGGCCAGGACGCCTTCAGCGCCGGGCGGCCCGTCATCGTGGATGACAGCAGTTCGTTCACCTGGACCCGCCTGGTCGGCAGCACCCGATCGGCGCAGGTGTACTTCACGATCACTACCGCGGCCAGGTCGACCGGGACGTCGAGCACCCTGCGCGCGGCGCCGCCCACGGTGTCGGGCACCGGGAGCCGGGCTGGGCGCACCGTCCGGGTCGTCGGGGCGACGCGCAACATCGCCGCCGGCTCGACCGTGCAGCCGTGGATCACGGTGAACGGCGGCAAGGCCGTGCGCGGCGTTCCCCTGCAGACCGATGCCACCGGCGCCTTCACCTGGAGCTACCGGGCGAACGCTGGCGACTCAGTGAGCGTGCGCTTCAACGTGAGGGGCGTGAAGTCCGAGCCGATCGAGCCGTAGTGGCCCGGGCCCGCAGCCGCTGACGCGACGTTCTCAGGAGGCAAGGGTCTCCAGGGTGGCGTGGATGCCGCCGACGATCTCCGCCGACTCGGGCTTCATCACGGTGCTGCGCAGGATCCGCGCGCGCTCCGCATCCTCGACGACCTCATGCCCGCGACGACGCATGGCGTCGGCGGAGACGACGTACGTCGCCAGGTCGATCCTCTCCTCCTCGGGGAGTGACGCTGCCGCCGTGAAGAGCGCGTGGCTGGAGGCGTCGATGTCGGCCATGGACTGCCGTCGCGGGAAGTAGGTGACGATGTCGAGTTCGGACTGCTGGTACGGCGCGAGCACGTCGGATCCCTCGAGCAGGGCATGCCACGCGAGGGCGCCGCGTCGGTTGGCCCGCAGGACCTGACCCAGCCCGGCATCGGTCAGCGGCAGCACCTCCAGCGTGAGCCACAGGCCGGCGGCGGCAGCTCCGGCGCGACTGCACTCCAGGGAGATCTCACCAAGATGGAGTTCGTCGGAGGAGAAGTAGGTGTACGGCGAGTCGTGGACGTAGAACCGCCCCACCGAGGGATCGGCGAAGAGCACCGCCCCGCACCCATAGGGCTGCAGACCGTGCTTGTGCGGGTCGACCACGATGCTGTCGGCTCCCCCGGTTGCCGCGAAAGGACCCCTGTCGACGCCATCGGCGGAGCCATCGGCGATGAGGGCGAAGAAGCCGCCGTAGGCCGCGTCGACGTGCACGCGGGCGCCGTGCGCGCGAGCGACCTCGAGGACCTGCGGTAGCGGGTCGAGCGCGCCGAGGCCCGTCGTGCCCAGGGTCGCGACCACGGTGCCCACCCGGCCGCTGTCGAGAACGTCCACGAGGGCGTCCACCTCCATGCGGCCCGCCGCATCGGCAGGGATCGCGACGCCTTCCACGCCCAGGACCGCGCACATGCGCGCGTGCGTGTAGTGCGCGTCGGCGCTGTAGGCGATGGCCTTGCCCGGGTGCGACTCCCGCGCCACCCAGAGAGCCTCGAGGTTCGCGATGGTGCCGCTCGAGGTGAGGTGGCCCAGGTGCTGCGGCATCCCGAACATTCCCGCCAGGCCCGCGACCACCTCCTTCTCCATCGCCGCCGTCGCAGGGCCGCCGTCGAGGGCGTGGTTGTTCGGGTTGATGAGCATCGCGGTGACGTAGCCCAGGACGGCGGCCGGGTGCGGCGGCTTGAGCATCTGGCCGACATAGCGCGGATGCCCGAAGGGGTAGTTGTCCCGAAGCCGGTCCGCCAGGAGCGTGAACGCCTCCTCGAGCCGCGCGTCATCGACCTCCACCGACGGGTGCGCTGAGTAAGCGCCGAACCTCGCCATCCAGGCATCGACCGCGTCGACGCTGCGGGGCAGCCAGGCGCGCAGGTCGGTCACGCGGGACATCCTCGCGCCGGGAGCATCACCCTGTCCGGTGGGGGGCTCAATCCAGGCCGCGAATGAAGGACACGACGCCGGCGACGTACACCTCGGGGTCGTCCCACATCGCCAGGTGACTGCCCTTCGGGCAGTGCAGGTACTCGCCGCGAGGCAGTACCTCGGCCATGGCGCGCATGTGCTCGGGATCCATAGTGTCGTGCTCGGCGCCGATGACCAGGGTGGGGACATCGACCCGGGGAAGGTCGTCGAAGCGGTCCCAGGAGTAGAGGCTGGCCTGCGGGGTGGACCCCAATTCGCTGGGACCCTGCATGGGGACGTAGATGGCGGGATTGATGTGGGAGAAGGAGCGCGTGACAGGCTCGGGCCACTCGTCGGCAGGCGCCCGGAGCACGTGGTGCACGTAGTGATGCTCCATGAGCAGAGCCTCGTACTCCGGGTTGCCGTAGTCCTCGTTCGCCTCGATCTCCTGGATGCGGGCGAGGGCGACGGGATCGATCGTCGGCATGATGACATTGCGCGCGAAGGCGTCGTACGCCGCGATCGACGCCATCATGTTGGAGATCACCAGGCCCTTGAGCTCCGCGCCGTGGGTCAGGCCGTACTCCATGCCCAGGAGCCCTCCCCAGGAGTGGCCGAGGGCGATGAAGTTGTCCCGATCCAGGCCCAGCGCCACCCGAACCTGCTCCACCTCGTCGACGAAGCGCTCCAAGGTCCACAGGCTGGGCTCGTCCGGCTGGTCGCTGTGATGGGAGCCGAGCTGGTCGTAGTAGATGACCTCGAGCCCTGCGTCGGCCAGCGCGGGACCCAGGGACTCGAAGTACTCGTGGGTCGCCGCCGGGCCGCCGTGCAGGAGAAGGACGCGGGCCTCGGGATTGTGCCCGAGGGTGCGCGTCCAGACTTCGAACTCGCCCCGCGGCGTCGTGATGGGAATGCGGCGTTCGGTCATCGTTCCCTCACTGATCATCGTGGGTGACGCGGCCGTCCATCATGGTCAGGGCCACGGGAATCTCGTGCAACGTCGGCGGAGAGACCTCGAAGGGATCCGCACCCAGTCCGACGATGTCGGCGCGCTTCCCCACCTCTAGCGAGCCGACGATCTTGTCCAAGCGCAACTGGTACGCCGCGTGCGCCGTGTAGGCGCGCAGCGCGTCCGACACCGTGACCCGCTGCAGCGGATTGAGCGCCCGGTCCTGAGGGAAGCCGGGGCGGCGCCGCGTGACGGCTGCCTCGATCTGGAGGAGCGGCGGGATCTCGTGCAACTGGACGCCGGGAGAGTCCGCACCGTAGGTGACGATTGCGCCGGACCGCATCAGGTCACCGTAGGGATACAGCCGCGTGGTGAAGCGATCCCAGCCCAGCTTCGCGAGATACATGTCGTAGTACATGCCGTCGTAGTCGGTGGCCCACAGGGGAGTGACGTTGGCCACGAGCCCGAGCTGGGCGAAGCGCGGCACATCGTCGGGGTGCACCAGGGCGTTGTGGCAGACCGTGTGCCGACTCTGCCCCCGGCCGATCCGGGACTGGACCCGCTCGATGGCGTCCAGGATGGTGCGGACCGACCCATCGCCGTCGTTGTGGATGTGCATGTCGAAGCCGGCAAGTTGGCAGAGCTCGACCTGCCTCTCGATGTGTTGAGCCGAGAAAGTCATGCGACCGCATGAGCCATCAACCGTGTCGAGCCAGGGTTCGAGCAGCAGTCCGCCTCCGCTCAAGGCCGTCCCGTCGGCCCACATCTTGAGCACCGACACCTGGACGTGCTCCGAGCGCAACCGCCTCGACCAGTCCGCGAGCGCAGCAACGACGTCCGAGGGCTCGTCCGAGGACTCCCGGGTCCACACCGAGCCCACGATCCTGACGTCGAGCTCGCCGCGTGCATCGCGCTCCATGAGGTCGACGTAGACCGGCTCGGACGCGACATTGGGTCCGAGGACGATCCCGGCCTCGAAGTACGCGGTGATGCCCCACTGTGCCGCGCGGTCCAGCGTGAGCTCCTGCGCCTGACGGACTCCCTCCGGGGTGAAGGCGCCGAGCGCCCCCAGCATGGTCAGGGTGGGCGTGCCCTCAACGCCGTGGCCCGAGGGGGTGCCGTCCGGCTCCCGCTTCCAGTACTGCGCGCCCGGCTCCGGGTCCGGTGTCGATGCGTCGATCCCGCAGGCGCGCATGGCCGCGGTGTTGAACCAGCTGTCGTGCCCGTCGTTGCTCATGAGGAGTGCGGGCCGCTCAGGCACCGCCTCGTCGAGCAGGGCTCGCGTCGGGGACTCGCCTGGGAAGTACGCCGGCATCCACCCGTGGCCGCGCACCACCGTCTCCTGCGGGTGGTCCGCAGCGTAGCGACGGATACGGTCGACCATCTCGCGCGGATCGGCGACACCGCTGACGTCGACCCCCACCTTGAGCATGGAGGCCATGGACGCAAGGTGATTGTGCGCGTCGATGAATCCCGGCATGGCGAAGGGCACGTGCAGGCGCTCGGTGCCGGAGTCGACGTGCGCCGCCGCCCCGTCTCGTGTGCCCACGTAGACGATGTCTCGTCCGCGCACGACCAAGGCCTCGGCCCAGGGGAGCGCAGGATTCATCGTGCAGATGGTCCCGGTGATGAGGAACGACGCCACGGTCACGAGACGCTCGAGCTCCGGGCACGGGCGTCGGCCGAGTCCAAGATGATGTCGAGTCCGGAGCGGAAGACCGCGTGGGCCCGCAAGGCGAGGAGCCGAGGCAGGGCGGCAGTCACCTGCGGGAAGCGGTCGGTCGGCACCGCCGGCATGCTCTCGATCCACGGTTGGTCAGGCCAGGGAACGGCGTCCGAGCTTTGGTCCACCGCCACGGATCCCGCTGCGAAGAGGAGGACATAGCTGACATAGAGCACGTAGAAGTCCAGTTGCTCCTGGTCGGCCAGGCCGGCATCCGCGAATGCCTGGAGGACGAACTCCACGGAGCGCAGTTCATCCGGACCTGTCGGACGGCTGAGAACCACCGAGGGTGCAATCGCCGGATAGCGCCGGGCCACGCCAATGCTCTCCTCAGCAAAGGCCATGAGCCGCTGTCGCCACGGGAGCGCAACGTCGGCGGAATCCACGAGGACGCCGAGGATGCGATCGAGCGCGGCGTTGGTCAATTCCTCCATGTCGCGGAAGTGGCGATAGATCGCCGTAGGGTCCGTGCCGAGTGCCTGGCCCAGCTTGCGCACCGAGAGTGCATCAGGGCCGCCGTCCTCGGCGAGCTCCAGCGCCGCGGCGAGGATGACATCACGATCCAGTGGCCGCCGCACGCGCGCTGTCGCCCCCACGCCCCGGAGTAAACACCCTTGTCAACACTATTGACAAGGGTGAGCGGGACTGATGAGATCACGCCGAGGCTACGGTGGCCGTGCAACCCCGACCGGACCGTCAGGTCCTTCGCCCCCGGGAGGTTCGATGTCGACGCGCATGAGGACGATCGCGGTGGGATCCGCCTGCATCAGCCTTGCGGCACTCGCACTCGCCGGGTGCGGCAGAGCCGCGACGACGGACTCGTCGTCGTCCGCGGCGCCGGACGGCTCGGCGAGCGCCTCGGGCGGCGCGACTTCGGCAGCGCCGGCTCCCGGCCTCGCGACCACCACGCCGGCGGGCACGACGCCTCTCGACTCGGTGACCTGGGTCGTCTACCGCGACGTCGCCATCATCGACCCGATCTACGTGTACGACTACCCGGACAATGCCGCGGTGACCATGCTCTGCGAGTCCCTGGGTCGCCAGACGCCGGACGGCGCCATCACCGACGGCCTCGCCACGCTCTCGCGGCCCGACGACAAGACGATGGTCTACACGATCAACCCGGACGCGACGTTCTGGGACGGGTCTCCCGTGACGGCCGAGGACGCCGCGTTCTCGCTGCAGCGGCAGATCAATCCCGACCTCGGCGGTTTCTATGGCCTGGCCTTCGCCAACGTGGAGTCCATCGAGGCAACGGCACCCGACACCGTCACCATCAAGCTCACCCAGCCGGACTACACGCTCGAGGGCGAGCTCGCGAGCATCCCCGGCCTCATCGTGCAGAAGAAGTTCGCCGAGACCGCCGC
>CAIVWG010000100.1 GCA_903909555.1 uncultured bacterium
CGGCCAGATAGTGTTCTTGGCCGGAGCGCCGATCTTGGTCCCCGTGGGCGCGGTCTTCAGGAAGGTGGGCGCGCCAGTGCCATCCCACGCGGAGGCTGCGCCGCTGCGATCCCGGTAGGGCGCCGCGCTGGCCGACGTCGTCCCCAGTCCGAGTCCGGCGGCCAACCCCGCTGCCAGGGCGATGGCTCCTGACCTCTTCACCCATGTCCCGCGCCGAGAAGCCTGATGGTCATTCATGTGGGCCCCATCCCCTGGTGACTGCTGGAAGCGTCCCTGAGTGCAAACGCAATAAGGGCAATATCGCCTGCTCGCGAGTGCCCAAGCCATCGCGCAGGGCGATCCCAACGGCAAATGGGGGCATAGACCCCCGTGGGCCGGATCCGAGCGCGAAAGGGACAACCGGCGATGAGGCCGGTCGTAGGCTGCCGTCGGGGAGGTGCCCGTGGACGAGGCTGGCAGCCGGGTGCTGGTCGTGGACGACGATCGCTTCACGCGCACGCTGGTCTGCTCGCTGGTGGGCGCCCTGGGGTACGACGTCTGCGGTTCCGCCGCCACCGTCTCGGAGGCCATGTCGCTCGCTAACACCACGCACCCGTCGCTCGCGATCATCGATCTCGACCTCGGCGAAGGCCCCACGGGTCTCGATCTCGGGCACGGGCTGCGCAAGCTGAACTCCACGATCGCGCTGGTCATGCTGACGTCCTACGCGGACCCGCTGTGGATGGGTCAGCGACGCGAGGCGCCCACCGGAATGCGATACGTGGTCAAGGGCGATGTGGGTGATCCCGCCGTGCTCGGCGACGCCGTCGCCGCCGCCCTGGACGATCCGCTCGCTCACGTGCCGTCACCACCGGGCGAGACGCCACTCAGCGAAGGCCAGTGGGAGATCCTGCGCCTCGTGGCCTCCGGCTACACCAATGCCGAGATTGCCAAGCGTCGGTCGCTCACGGTCGACGCGGTGAACAAGGCCATCACCCGACTCGTCCGCCAACTCGACATCCAGGTGGGCGATGATGGCAATGCTCGCGTGCTGCTCAGCCAGGCCTACCACCGGATGACAGGGACCGTGAGTGATCGGCGCGGCTAGTGCACTCCGGCTCTTCCTCGGGGCCTGGGCGTTGCTCTTCTTCTCCCTGTTCATCTCCGCCCTCACGGCCGCTGCCGTCAGCCAGCTGGCCTCCTGGTTCCCCGCCAGCGCCCTGGCCACCTGCATCGGCGCCATCATCGTCGTGATCGCCGTTCGCACGGGCGGGAGCGCCTTCCTCCCGCTCAGCCTGGGCCGCGCGGTGGCGGCGTCCATCATCGTCGGCTGCATCGTGGGGGTGAGCCAGGTGCTGGTCGCCCTCGCCTTCGGATGGCAGACCCTCTGGCACCCGGGCCTGGTGATCGCCTCGGCGACGTTGACCATCGGCCTGGTGGGGACGTGCGCGGTCCTCTTCGCGCAGGCCTTCGCCGAGCAGGTGTCACGAAGATCACGACTCCTCACCGACTCGCTGCTCATCAATGAGACGCGTGAGGATGTAGCCGAGATCGCGATCCAGATGCGCCAGGTTCTGGCCCAGGACATCGATGTCGCCCTGACGCCCGCGCGGGTCTCCATCGAGGAGCGACTCCGCGACCAGGCCGACGCCCTGGAGGACGAGGACTGGACGGAGACCGCGCGCGAACTCCGGGCGGCCGCGTCCGAGACCGTCGGTCCGCTGAGCCGCCAGCTGTGGGCGCCGGACATCCCGGGCGAGCCTGGACTCACCCTGTGGTCCATCGTCCGCAACGTCGTCACGAAGCAGCCCTTCCAGCCCATGGCCCTGGCCTTGGTCGTCCTCGTGACGTTCTTCGCCGGCCTCATCGATGCGCTGGGCTGGATCGCCGGACTGAGCACCGTGCTGGTGGGCGTCGCCCTGGTGTGGACGATCCTCACCCTGGCCAACGCCGTCATGCGCCGGTGGCCGAGCCACCATGCCGCGATCTACCTGGGCACCATCATCGTCTTGGAAGCGGGCCACCTGCTGCCGTTCGCGGCTCGCACGTGGCTGGGAGATA
>CAIVWG010000101.1 GCA_903909555.1 uncultured bacterium
CGCAGGGGTTGGCGAGGCTGACCCCTGCGACCGCGCTTTCTCATGTGCTGTCACACGCGGAACTCCTGTGTCGTCGTCGGAATCGGGTACGTTCACGTGTCCCGCATAGCGGGACAGACCGGTCCGGAGTCATCACAATTCGGAGACAGGAAAGCGCACAGGATCCTAAGTTCTCGCCAGCGCGAATCCCGTGCCCTCACGCCTCGGAGGTGTCGATGACGCTGTCCCCTGACCTGCCGGCTGTCTCCCATTCGACCGACCCGCTCGACGCCATGATGAGCGACCCCGAGACCCGTCAGGCTCTCGCGGTCATCGTCGCCAACGCCCCCACCCTCGCCGCCCTCTCCGCGATGGCCAGCCAACTCCTCCAGCGCGGCCCGGAGATCGCCGACAACGTCAATGCCCTCGTGCGCCAGTTGCGCGTCGAGGGAGCTGGGGACGAGCACAGGATCGGCGACGCCATCGGCAGCCTCTCGTCCCTGGCCCCCCTGGCCCCGGCGCTCGCGGCCCGCACGGACACCATCACGAGCCTGCTCGACTCGCCCGTTCTCGCACCCGAGGTCGTCGAGGTGGTGGGACGCGTGGGCAATGCCGCGGTGGAGGCTGACGCTGCGACTCGCGGCAAGCAGGCCCAGGTCGGCGGCGCCTTCGCGATTCTCCGCGAACTCAAGGACCCGCAGGTCCAGGAGGGCCTGGCCTTCCTCTTCGCGTTTGCCAAGGCCTTCGGCCGCCAGCAGTCCCAGGCCTGACATGCACGAACTCTCCGTCGCGCACGCTGTCGTCTCGACCGTGGTCGAGGCGCTGCCGGCGGGCCCGAGTGCCCCCAGGGTCCTCGAGGTCCACGTGCGCGTCGGCGTGCTCTCCGGGGTCGTTCCCGACGCCCTGAGCTACGCGTACGACGTCGCCGCGGAGGGCACACCCCTCGCCGATGCGGCGCTCCACGTCGAGCGTTCCCCCGTGGTCATTCACTGCGCGGAGTGCGACGGCGACGCCGAACTCCTCGGCACGACCGATTTCCGATGCCCGGCCTGCGGCACGCCGTCCGGGGATGTGCGCGGGGGCCGTGAACTCGAGGTCCTGCGGCTGGTGCTCGACGACGCGCCCGCGCTCGCGGGGGGGATGCCGTGAGCCGCATCGTCGACCTCAAGCGGGGCATCCTCGAGAAGAACGACCTCCAGGCCTCGGCACTGCGCGAGGCCTTCCGCGAGGCGGGGATCGCGGTGAGCAACTGGGTCTCCAGTCCCGGCACTGGCAAGACGGCACTGCTCGAAGCGTTGCTCGCGCATGCGGTGACGACCGGCATCGCAGCAGCCGCCCTGGTCGGGGACTGCGCCACCGACAACGACGCCCGCCGACTCGCTCGATCGGGCGCCCCCGTGCGCCAGATCGTCACCGAGGGACTGTGCCATCTCGAGTCCGACATGGTGGGCGAGCACCTCGCCGATTGGGACCTCGCCGCGCTGGAACTCCTCGTCATCGAGAACGTCGGCAACCTGGTCTGCCCGAGCGGATTCGACCTCGGCGAGGACACCCGCGTGGCGCTGCTGTCCGTCACCGAGGGCGAGGACAAGCCCCTGAAGTACCCCCAGATCTTCCACTCCGCGGATGTCATCGTCATCACGAAGACGGACATCGCCGAGGCGGTGGAGTGGAATGCCGGCGCAGCCTACGACGCGCTGCGCTCGGTGAACCCCGAAGCACCCATTCTCGAGACGTCGTCCCGGACCGGCCGGGGCGTCGACTCGCTGCTCCACCAGCTCCTGTCGTCGGTATCCGCCGATGGCAGCCGTCTCACACCACAGGAGGCATAGTGGCGTCCGTACTCTGGTTCCAGGGGGGTGCCTGCAGCGGCAACACGATGTCGTTCATCAATGCTGCAGAGCCGTCCGTCGTCGACCTCATCGTCGACTTCGGCCTAGAGGTCATCTATCACCCGACGCTCTCCATGGAGCTGGGGAAGGCCGCCCAGGACATCTTCTGGTCCTATGCCAAGGGCGAGAAGGAATGCGACATCTTCGTGTTCGAGGGCACCGTCATGGAGGGCCCGAACGGCACGGGTCGCTACGACATGTTCGCCGAGCGGCCCATGAAGGACTGGGTGGCCGATCTCGCGCCCAAGGCCGGCGTCGTCGTGGCCATCGGCGACTGTGCCTCCTGGGGCGGCCTTCCGGCAGTGCCCCCCAACCCGACCGACAGCCGCGGCATGCAGTTCGACCGCGGGGGCAAGAAGGGCGGGTTCCTGGGACCCGACTTCAAGAGCCGCCTCGGACTGCCGGTCATCAACATCCCCGGCTGCCCGGCGCACCCGGACTGGATCAGCCAGATCATCGTGGCGCTGGCCGCGGGACGGGCCAAGGACCTCGACCTGGACGAGCTTCATCGACCTCGCACGTTCTTCACGACGTTCACGCAGACCGGGTGCACCCGCGTGCAGTTCTACAACTACAAGCAGGATCCCAAGAGCTTCGGCCAGGGGATGCGCAGCGGCTGCCTCTTCTACGAGTTCGGCTGCCGCGGCCCCATGACCCACTCCCCCTGCAACCGGATCCTGTGGAACCGGCAGTCATCGAAGACCCGCGCCGGGCATCCCTGCACCGGCTGCACCGAGCCCGGATACCCGTTCGGGGACCTTGAGCTCGGCACCGTGTTCAAGACCCAGAAGGTCGCCGGCGTCATTCCCAAGGACGAGCCGACCGGCATGGACCCCGCCTCCTACATGGCCTTGGCCGGACTGTCGCGCGCTGTCGCGCCTCAGTGGTCCAAGGAAGACATGTTCGTCGTCTGACCCCCACCCGAGCGAAAACAGGAGAAATCGAATGTCAGTCATGGACCTGAATGTCAGCCCGCTCGGGCAGGTCGAGGGCGACCTCGATGTGCGGGTGACCATCACCGACGGCGTCGTCACCGACGCCTGGACCACCGCCGCGATGTTCCGCGGCTTCGAGATCATCCTCAAGGGCAAGGATCCGCAGGCGGGACTGATCATGACCCCGCGCATCTGCGGCATCTGCGGAGGCAGTCACCTCTACAAGGCCTGCTACGCCCTCGACACAGCGTGGTCGACGTATGTCCCGCCGAACGCCACCCGAGTCCGCAACATCGCGCAGGCGTGCGAGACGCTCCAGAGCATTCCGCGTTGGTTCTACGCGATCATGGGCCCGGACCTCACGGCCGCGCAGTATGCCAACGCGCCGTCCTACGAGGAGGCCAGCCGTCGATTCGCGCCGTACGTCGGCACGGCGTACCAGAAGGGCGTGACGATGTCACAGCTCCCGGTGGAGATCTACGCGATCTTCGGCGGGCAGTGGCCGCACTCCTCCTTCATGATCCCGGGTGGCGTCATGGGAGCCCCGACCCTGTCGGATGTCACCCGCTCCATCTCGATCCTCGAGCACTGGGGGCGGGAGTGGCTCGAGACGGAGTGGCTGGGCTGCTCCGTCGACCGCTGGCTGGAGAACAAGAACTGGGATGACGTCCTGGCGTGGATGGACGAGAACGAGTCGCAGCACAACAGCGACTGCGCGTTCTTCCTTCGGTGGTCGATGGAGATCGGCCTCGACAAGTACGGAGTCGGGTACAGCAACTACCTCGCCACCGGCACGTTCCTCGACCCCGACCTCTACACCCACCCCACGGTCGAGGGCCGCAATGCGGCACTGCAGAACCGCTCCGGCATCTACGCCAACGGTCAGTTCTTCGACTTCGATCAGGCCCGGGTCACGGAGGACATCACGCACTCCTTCTTCAAGGGGACCGGATCTCGGCACCCATGGGAGGGCGTCACCGATCCCATCGACCCGGCCGACGGGCCCGCACAGCAGAAGTACTCCTGGGCGAAGTCCCCTCGCTACGACGTCCCCGGCATGGGCTACGTCCCCCTCGAGGTGGGTCCGCTCGCACGCCAGATGATCTGCGCCAAGCCCGATGCCGGCCCGCACCAGGACTACGACCCCTTCATCAAGAACGTGATCGACCAGATTGGACCGAGCGTCATGACCCGGGTGCTCGCCCGCGTTCATGAGGCGCCGAAGTACTTCAAGAAGGTTCAGACGTGGCTCAACGAGCTGGACCTTCACGCAGACTTCTACGCCAAGCCGGCCGAGCCGCAGGAGGGCAAGGGCTTCGGCTCTACCGAGGCTGCACGCGGCTCACTCAGCGACTGGATCGTCATCGAGAAGGGCAAGATCGCGAACTACCAGGTCGTGACCCCGACCGCGTGGAACATTGGGCCGCGCGACGGCGAGAACGCCCTAGGCCCGATGGAGAAGTCCTTCATCGGCACCCCCATTGAGAACCCGGACTTCCCCGTCGAACTCGGTCAAGTGGCACACAGCTACGACTCGTGCCTGGTCTGCACGGTCCACGCGTACGACGGCAAGACCGGACGTCAGCTCGCCCAGTTCCGGATGGGCGGCGGATAGTCACGGCACCATCGAGTCCGACTTACCGGAACCCCGGTGCCCCGGCACCGGGGTTCCGGTACGAAGGGAGCCATGTACACCCCACCGCCGACCGAGACGCTCGTCGTCGGCTGCGGCAACCTCCTCAGGGGGGACGACGCAGCCGGCCCGGTGCTCGTGCGGCTGCTCGCGGAGCAGGGGATGCCTCCGGGCGTGCGGCTCATCGACGGCGGGACGGCGGGGATGGACGTGGCGTTCGCCATGCGCGGCTGCCGACGGGTCGTCGTGGTCGATGCGTCGGCGGTGGGCGTCGAACCGGGCACCGTGCACCGCGTCCCTGGCACGGAACTCACCGACCTGAGGCCTCCCGACGGCAACCTCCACCGCTTCCGCTGGGACCAGGCGCTCGGATTCGCCCAGTGGCTGCTCAAGGAGGACTACCCGGAGGACATCACCGTGTGGCTGATCGAGGGCGAGAGCTTCGAGATCGGCGCCCCCCTCACTCCTGCCGTGCAAGCATCGGTGGAACGAGTCGCCCGGGAGATCCAGGCAGACCTCGCCGGAGCGGGGGCAGGTGAGTGAGCGTGACGGAGTGGACGGCACCAGACTGGACTCCCCCCGAGTTCCCCTACGTCGAGGAGGCCCTGTCCGCGGACGCCGTGGTCGTGGTGGAGCGCGGGCGCTGGATCGTCTACCTGGATGTGGTCCTCGCGTCAGGAGCGGTGCGGCGTAAGGTCGGCGACTACCCCAAGCAGAGCCAGGCCGAGCAGGCCGGGCGCATCATCGAGAGGAATGCGCGGCGGTTCATCCGCCGCTGACGGAGGTCACGTGATCGCACGACCGCAGCCCCTCGGGGTCCTTCCCTGGCCGGCCGGCATGCTCGTGGTGCCCTCCGCCGATGCCGGGGATGACGCCCTGCGCGCGAGCCTGCTCCGGGGCATCGTCCCGGAGCGATGGCCCGCGCACTGGGCACACGTCCGCCTCGCCCTGGAGGAATCGCCGGCGGCCGCAGCGGACAGCATCCCCGGCGACGACGACGTCGCGCGCTACAACCGGGCCGTTCTCGTGGGAGGGGAAGGCGCGTGGTCCGGCTTCACCCCGTCCGATCCCGATGTGCGCGTGCTCGCTGGGGTCGCCGCCTACAGCGTCGGCGAGGCAGATGAGGCGCCGCTCCCGGACGAGACCGTCGGAGAGGTGCGCGCCGTCGCGCTGTCGGCGCTTGCCTCCCAGTGCCTCGAGCGTGGCGACCCGGTAGCCGCGGTGGCCGCGCTGCGCGAGGGCGCCGATGCCGCGCGCGAGGGTGGCTCGATGATCCTCGGCGCCTCGTTGCTCGCGACCGCGGGAGAGCTCGAGCGCGAGCGGCTGGGAAATCCCGCCGCAGCCGTGGCGGACGTCGACGCGGCCCTGCGGCTCATTCCCCGCCAGGTCCCCGACGAGGACAGGTTCTTCCCTCCTCCTGCTCTCTGGGGCGAGCTCCACGTCACGCGCGCCCTGGCGCGCCAGGAACTCTCCACCGCCAATCCGGGCCTGCTCCTGGGCGTCACCCAGGACCTCACGGAGGCCCTCAAGGTCTTTTCCGAGGACGAGTATCCCGAGCAGTTCGCCGCATGCAACTCCCACCTGGCCTTGGCCTACCTCGTCATGCCCATGTCCACCGAGGGGGATCGCCTGCGCGTCGGCGTCGCCGTGACATCGCTGCGGGCAGCCCTGCGCGTCTACCAGCCCGATACCCATCCGGCCCTGTGGGCCAGCACCCAGATGAACCTCGCCAACGCCCTGCAGTACCTCCCCAGTGTCCACCAGGAGGAGAATCTCGACGAGGCAGTGCAGCTCTACGAGCAGCTGCTCGCGTACCGCACCCCGGAGAGCGATCCTCTGGGCACCGCACGCATCCTGGCCAACCAGGGCAACGCGCTCGGTCACCTCGGCGTGTTCTCCGACGCCCGCGAGCGGCTCCAGCGTGCGCGTACCCTCTTCGAGGCGAGTGGCGACGCGCAAGGCGTCGCCACGGTGGACGATCTCCTCGCCGAGGTCGAGGGCGCGGCCGCTGCGGCGAGAGGAGGGTCCTGATGGAGCTGTACCTGCGCCAGCAGTTCGAGCTGCTCCTCCAGGAAGCCACCGGGAACTTCACCGAGCGCATCGTGCACCGGTGCGGTGGAGAGCAGTCGGCCCTCGACCGGCTGCGCGACGACCCGCAGGGCCAGGGTGTCTGGCTTGACGAATACGTCGCCAACTTCTTCGACGAGCACCTGCTCACCGGCACCGGAGCCGCATGCTTCGTCCTCGAGGCCCTCGAGCGCCGCTCGGTCCCCGCCGACCCCGGCGGCCCGGTCGCCGAGGTCCTACCCCGACTTGCCCGAGCCGCGTTCGCCGAGGTTCTCTCGACACAGGCAGCCCAGCTCATCCAACGCCAGATGGTCTACAACTGAGGACAGGACATGGCTGATCACACGCATGAGGGCAGCGCTCCCGAATCTTTCGAGGAACTCGCCCAGCAGATCGACGGACTCCGCGATCGCATCCACCACCAGGATCCCGAGGTGGCCGCCCTGCTCGACGAGACGGTCGAGGCGATCACGGCGTTCAACCGCATCGGCTTGATGACACTGATCCGCATGCTGCGCGCTGATCCCCGCGGCCAGGACATCCTCTTCGCCGCCGTGGACGAGCCCGAGGTCATGGCACTGCTCGTGTCGCACGGACTCGTCAAGGCCAACCTGACCCTGGACGTCCTGCGGGCAGTCGAGCAGATCAAGCCTTATCTCGTCGCGAGCTCGGTGGAGTTCGAGGTCGATCGCGTCGAAGGGGATGTGGCTTACGTCAGGTTCGCGACCGGGTGCAGCGCACCGTCGGAGCAGGTGAGGGAGGAGATACGCGGCACGCTCCTCAGCCGCGTCACCGGCCTGCGAGCCGTCGAGGAGGTCGCCCCGCAGGCAGGCACCTTCATCGCCCTGGACACCATCCGCGTCGGGGCGCCGTCGAGCTGATGCCCTCGCCGATCCTCCGGCTCGGCGCCGCATCCCCCGGCGGGCTGCAGCTGCCAGCTGCCGTCCCCAGCGCGCAGACGATGTACGCGCCGCGCGGCGCCTGGTCCGACGGCCGTCGTCTTATCGTGGCGGATACCGGCAACCAGCGCGTTCTCATCTGGCACGCCATGCCGACGGAGGACGGGCACCCTGCGGACGTCGTCCTCGGCCAGCCGGACTTCATCAGCGAAGGTCCCCAGGCGAGCGGCGCCGGCCCCCGGAACGGACTGCACCTTCCCGCCGGTGTCGACGTGATCGACGGGGACCTCGTGGTCGCCGATGGCTGGAACCATCGCATCGTCGCCTATGCCGGGATTCCGGAGGCGTCGTTCGCGCAGCCCCATACCGTGATCGGGCAGCCGGATCCGGAATCAGTCCAGCCGAATGCCGGCGGCGAGCCGACACTGTCCACGTTCTACTGGCCGTTCGGCTTCGGGGTGGTGGGCGATGCCTTCTGGGTGGCCGACACCGGGAATCGACGCGTGCTCGGCTGGCACGGCGGACACCTGCCCGAGCCCGGGCGCCCTGCGGACATGCTCCTCGGACAGGAGTCGCCCGGCCTGCGCGAGGACAACCGCGGCGGCGATCCCACGCCGGTATCCTTCCGCTGGCCGCACGCGATCACCGGCGACGACGAGACGCTCTTGGTCGCCGATGCTGGCGACCACCGGGTCCTGGGCTGGTCACCGCATCCCCGCGGAGACGACGACGCGAACCTGGTCCTCGGGCAGTCGGGTTTCGCGACCGCGGAGGAGTTCAAGAACCGCCCGCAGAGCGCGGCCCGTATGCGGTTCCCCTACGGAGCCTCCGTGAGCGACGGACGTCTCGCGGTCGCGGACACGTCGAACAACCGAATCCTGCTGTGGGACACCGTGCCGAGGTCGGGGGTCGCGATCCCCGCGGACGCCGTCCTCGGCCAGCCTGACTTCGACGCCAACGGGGAGAACCGCTGGGATGTCGTCGCCGAGGACTCCCTGTGCTGGCCCTACGGCATCTGCCTCTCCGGAGACCTCCTTGCCATCGCCGACAGCGGCAACAATCGGGTGATGCTGTGGACCCTCGCCTAGCGCGCATCGCCATCCGCGTCACCGGCGTCGTTCAGGGCGTGGGCTACCGCCCCTTCGCCTACGCCCGCGCGACCGAGCTGGGCATCACCGGGTTCGTGGGCAACGACGCCGCCGGGGTCTTCGCCGAGGCGCAGGGGACATCGGACGCCCTGAGCGCCTTCCTC
The DNA here is from genome assembly GCA_903909555.1 of uncultured bacterium. Lineage (GTDB taxonomy): Bacteria > Actinomycetota > Actinomycetes > S36-B12 > S36-B12 > Mxb001. The sequence goes on from CAIVWG010000101.1 coordinate 8,658, forward strand.
GCCGCCCTGCGCACGGGACCGCCCCTCGCACAGGTGGACGGCGTGGAGTGCCGAGACCTCCCGGTGGGCGATGACACCGGCTTCCGCATCGTCGCGAGTGCCGGGGCCGACCCGGGCCGCACCACCGTCCCCCCCGACACCGCTGCCTGCGCCGATTGCCTTGCTGACGTCCACGACCCGGCGAACCGGCGCTATCGCTACCCCTTCACCGCCTGCACCCACTGCGGCCCGCGCTACACCCTCGTGACCGGGCTGCCCTACGACCGGCCGTTCACGACCATGGCGGCATTCCCCCTGTGCGACGCCTGCGCCCGCGAGTACGACGACCCTCGGGATCGGCGCTTCCACGCCCAGCCCACCGCCTGCCCCGATTGCGGTCCCCGACTGTCCTTCCGCACAGCGAGCGCCCCCGGGGGCCCGTCCGCGCACGCCGATGCTGCACTCGCGGAGGCCCTCGCGGTCCTCGAGGCCGGAGGGATCGTCGCGATCAAGGGGGTGGGCGGCTACCACCTCGCCTGCGACGCTCGCAGTGCCGACGCGGTCGCGCGACTGCGCGAACTCAAGCGGCGGGGCGCCAAGCCCTTCGCCGTGATGGCCCGCGACCTCGTCGCCGCAGGGGCCGTCGCGGTACTGGAGGGCCGAGCCGAGGCGCTGCTGACGTCACGCGAAGCACCCATCGTCCTTGCGGCTGCGGCTGACACGACGCTGCGGGACGCCGTCGCGCCGGGGCAGTCGCGCATCGGGGTGATGCTGCCGTACTCCCCGCTGCATCACCTGCTTTTCGCACCGCATCCCGATCGTCCTGGAGCATGGATCCCCGACATCCTCGTGATGACGAGCGGCAACCTCGCAGACGAGCCGATCTGCATCGATGCGACGGAGGCCGAGGAGCGACTGGCGGGGATCGCCGATGCCTTCCTGCACCACGACCGGTCCATTCACGTCTCCTGCGACGATTCGGTAGTCGCCGACGACGGGCAGCCGGTCCGGCGCAGCCGCGGATTCGCGCCCTTGCCGGTGCGCCTGCCCCTCGACGCTCCCCCGCTGGTCGCCGTGGGCGGTGAGCTCAAGACCACGCTGTGCGTGGCAACCGGGGACATGGCCTGGATGAGCCAGCACATCGGAGACACGGCCAACCTCGAGACCCTCGCGCTGCTCGACCGCACGTCGTCGACGCTGGCGGAACTGGTCCGGGTGTCCCCTGAGGTGATCGTGGCCGATCTCCATCCGGGATACCTCTCGCGACGCTGGGCCGAGGAGCGGGCGCGACAGGGCGGCGCGGATCTCGTTCTCGTGCAGCACCACCATGCGCATGTCGCCTCGCTCATGGCCGAGCACGGCGTGGCTCCCGGGGAGCCGATCATCGGGTTCGCCTTCGACGGCACGGGCTACGGACTAGACGGCACCATCTGGGGCGGGGAGATCCTGCTGGCGACGTACGCGCATGCCGAGCGCATCGGTCACCTGCGTCCGGTCTCCTTGCCCGGCGGCGACGCCGCCATCCGCCATCCCTCGCGCACCGCGCTCGCGCACATGTACGCCGCGCGGATCCCCTGGGACGACGACCTGCCCCCGATCCTCGCCAGCGACGTCACCGAGCGCCGGGTCATCGCCCGGATGCTGCAGACGGGCACGGGCTGCACCCCGACGACGAGCATGGGGCGGCTGTTCGATGCCGTCGCCAGCCTCTGGGGCGTCCGCCACGCCGTCGACTACGAGGGGCAGGCCGCGATCGAGTGGGAGGCCCTGGCCACCACGGGAGTGCGTCACCCTGTCCCGGTGACGAACTCCCCGTGCGGACGGCTGGACGTCTCGGCGACGGACGAGGGGCTTGTCCTGGATCCCGCCCCCCTCCTGCGGGCCAGCGTCGCGGCCCTGAGGGACGGCCTCGCCCCCTCGGCCGCCTCCCGAGCCTTCCACCAGGCCGTCGCCGACGCCGTGGCCCAGGCGGCCGACCTGGCCCGGGAGCGCACGGGAATCTCCGTCGTGGGACTGACCGGAGGAGTGTTCGCAAACCGCCTCCTCGAGGCACTGTGCCGGGAGAGACTGGGGGGACTGGGGGTAACGGTCCTGACCCATCGCGCGGTCCCGCCCCACGACGGCGGCCTAGCCCTGGGACAGGCAGCAGTGGCCGGAGCGGCCCGCTGACGACGAGAGGAGCGGCGCATGTGCCTGGGAGTGCCAGGACGCGTGGAAGAAGTGTGGGAGGCCGACGGCACCCGCATGGCGACCGTCGATTTCGGCGGGGTGCGCAAGGAGGTCTGCCTGGCGTACGTTCCGGCGGTTGACGTCGGTGACTACACCATCGTGCACGTCGGCTTCGCGCTCACGAAGCTCGACGAAGCCTCGGCGTTGGAAACCCTCGAGCTCTTCAAGAGCGTCGGGCTGCTGGAGGAGGAATTCGGACCCACCGATGCCGTCCCCGGGACGAGGCCGTGAAGTACCTCGACGAATTCTCCGACCCTGACCTCGCGCGCAGCCTGCTCGACGAGATCGAGCGCAC
>CAIVWG010000102.1 GCA_903909555.1 uncultured bacterium
ATGTCCGGGCCTTGGTGCCGTCGTCGGCGATGCCTAGCCCAGGGCGCGGCGGGCCCTGATGAGCTTAGCGATCGTGGTCTTGGGCAGCGGCTTGTCGATGGGCACGTGGAGGGCGCTCGGGGTGCCCCCGTAGCGATCCACGAGGTCGGGGAACTGCGACAGCACCTGGCCGCTGTAGGGGTAGTAGCCCACGTGCCTGGTGTGCGCCATGATCCCGCACAGCGGCGTTCCATCGACGACGAACGTCGGCATCTGATACTTGATGCACTCGGTCGCGTCGGGGATGACCTGGAGGATCCGCTCGCGCATCGCCAGCAGCGTCTCGCGCTGCGGGGAGGGCGTCTTCTTGTAGTACGCCGCGACAGCGCGCGGAGGAGCGCTCACAGGGAAATCCTGACACGGCGACGGCAGTCCCAGGCGTGGACAGGAATCTTCCGCGGAAGATTCCTGTCCACAGGCCTACGGATTCCGTGCGGGCAACCTTGCCGAGGCCAGGGCCGAATGGCTACGCCGTCGGGCGGAGGGGGCGACGGTCCGCGGTGTAGCGCAGGGACTCGGCCGCCTCGCGGGCGGCCCGCAGCGCCTCGGCCTGCCCTCCTCCGACGTGCACGGGCAGGGAGAGCGGCGCCGTCGTGCGCACGAGGCGCGCGTCTCCCGAGGTGAGCCAGCGCCACAGGGTCTCGCTCTCCTCGATGAGCGCCTCGCCGGGTCGTACGACGTCCGCGGTGAGCAGGAGGGCCTCGAGCAGCGGCCGGGGATCCTCGCCGCGCGGTGCCAGCCCCGCCGCCGCGAGCCGCCCGTGGCGGATCACGTGGATCTGCCAGGCCCCGTCGACGCACTCGGCAGCGACGGCCTCCTCGAGGGCCCCCAGGACCGCCAGTTGCTGCGATCGCAGGCAGGCGCGCAGGAACGCCTCGAGGCGATCCCGCCAGGCGCGCGCCTGCTCGTAGCGGTCCGCCTCGCTCAGCGCGGCCATGCGCGACATCAGGTCGTCGACCACCGCGCGGACATCACCGGTGAGCGCGGCGAGGGCAGCCCCCGCGGTGGCGGCGTAGGCGCTCGGATCGCCCTGGCTCGCGCACGGTGCCGCGCACTGGCCGAGCTGGGCGCGCACGCAGCCGGCGTCGCGCTTGGGCTTCAGCGGCAGCCGCTCGGAACAGTTGCGCAGGGGCAGCGCGGCCTGCAGCGCCTCGATCGCCAGGGAGGCGGCGCCCCGGCTGCCGAAGGGGCCGATCGCGGCGGCATGACTGTCGCGCACCTGGGCCACGGTGACGAGCCGGGGATGCGGCTCGCGGGTGAGCGCCACCCACGACACCCGCTCCGGGTGGCGGGAGCGGCGGTTGTACGGCGGTCGGTGCTCAGCGATGAGGCGCAGCTCCCGCACCCGCGCCTCGAGGTCGGTCGCGCACACGATGGGATCGACCCGGTCTGCCAGGCCCACCATCTCCGACATCCGCTTGCGCGTCTCCGACGCCGTGAAGTAGTTGCGCACCCGCTGACGGAGGTTGCGCGACGTGCCGACGTACAGCGGCCGCCCCTGGGCATCGCGGAAGACGTAGACGCCGGGGAGCTCCGGTAGCCCGTCGGCGAGGCGCCGCTTGGTGCGCTGCTGGGGAGTCGTGCGGCCGCCGAAGGCGAGGAGGTCCTCGAGGCTGTGCACGCCGAGTGAGCCGATCCGGTCGAGGAGGCCGTGCAGGACCGCGACCGTGGCCCGCGCATCGTCGAGGGCGCGGTGTATCGGGGGAGTGTCGGAGCGGAAGAAGCGCGCGAGGGTCTCGAGCTTGCAGTTGCGCACCTCGTCGCGCGTGAGCGCCCGGCGCGCGATGCGCGCCGTGTCCGCGACGCGAGGGGCCGGCCACGGGATGGCGCTGCGCTCGCAGGCGCCGCGGAGGAAGCCGACGTCGTACGGCGCGTTGTGGGCGACGAGGACCGCGCCGGCGGCGAACTCCCAGAACATGGCGTTGGCGGACGCCACGCGCGGTGCGTCCGCGAGCATGCGGTCGGTGATGCCGGTGAGCGCGGCGATGAACGGAGGCACCGAGACCCCGGGATTGACGAAGGTCTGGAACTCCCCGAGCACCTCGCCGCCGCGGACCTTCACGGCGCCGATCTCGGTGATGCCGGCGTCCGCGGGCTTGCCCCCGGTGGTCTCGAGATCCACGACGACGAACGTCACCTCGCACAGGGGGGTCCCGAGGTCGTCGAGGCTGAGCTGGTGCTCGAACCCGGGGGCGAGGGCCATGGGGGCACGCTAGGTGCGCGGTCCGACATCGCGCGGGATTGACGGGGGTCGACGCGGTGGGGGGCGAGCGGCCCGTCCCGGGTCAGCCCAGGAAACCCAGGATCGCCTCGCGGGTGGCGTCGGGCTGGTCGGTCCAGAAGATGTGGCTGGCCGAGGGGATCTCCACCCAGGCGGCGCCGGGGATGCGCTCGGCGATGAAGCGCCCGTTGCTCGGATCGACGAGGCGGTCGGCGTCGCCATGGATCACCAGTGTCGGCGTCGTGACTCCCGGGAGGCGGTCGCCCGATCCCGACCAGGCACCCGCGCCGAGAAGCTGGCCCTCGTATCCCTCGGGCGTGGTGGGGATGCGCATGCGCACGTCGATGTCCTCGGCGATGAGCGCCCGGTCGGTCGAGTCGGCGTAGACATAAGGGATGGCCGCCTCGGCTGCTTCGCGCGGCGTCAGGTCCGCGCGCTCGGCGAGGAAGGCGCGGACCTCGGCGGAGAACACCGCGTCGGCGCCTCCCGGATGCGTGCAGCCCAGGACCAGCCGGTCCACGGACGCCGGGGAGGTGAGCACGAGATCCTGGGCGATAGCGCCGCCCATCGACACGCCCCAGACGTCGCACCGATCGATACCGGCCGCCACCATGACCGCAAGGGCGTCGGTCGCCATGCGCTCGATCGAGTACGGGCGCTCAGCGCCGGGCCCGGTGCGGCCCACCCCCCGGTTGTCGAAGCGGACAGTGGTGAATCGCTCGTTCAGCCAGGGCAGGACCCGCCACCAGGTGTCCATGGGGTAGCCCAGGCCCATGATGAGGAGCAGGGGCGGGCCGTCCCCCTCCACCTCGTAGTGGAGCACGGCGCCG
>CAIVWG010000103.1 GCA_903909555.1 uncultured bacterium
CGCGCCCGCACCCACCGCCTCCCCCCCGCGTGAGTTCCTCCGTTTGAGTTCCGCGAATGGTTGCTAAGTCGCGACTTAGCAACCATTCGCGGAACTCAAACGGAGGAACTCACGCGGGGGGGAGGCGGTGGGTGCGGGCGCGGGCGGCGTACTCGTCGTCCAGCGCTGGCAGCTCCCCCACCACGAGCGACAGCAGGTGGTCGGCGAACGCGGGGTTCAGCGCAAGCACCGGACCGTGCAGGTAGGTGCCGAACACCCTGCCCTGCCAGGCGCCCTCGGTCCCGTCGCTGGGGGAGGCCGACGCCACCACCTTGCGGGCATGGCCTCGCCGGGGACGCCGTCCCGGGCCGCGGTCGATCGGGCCGTTGCCCACTCCCCGCACCACGCGACCCAGCGGCCGGGCATCCGCGCCCAACGTCGTACCGCCCCGGTGGTTCTCGAACCCCACCAGCGTTCCCACCGGGATGAACGGCTCCACCACCGTGTCGCCCACCGCGCGTTCCGCGAGGGGTCGCGTCTCCACGTCGAGCAGCCCCAGGCCGGGATGCGTGTGCCCGGCGCTGTCCGTGAACGACGTTCCCAGGATCTGATAGCCCGCGCACACCGCGAGCACCGTGGCCCCGCGATCCACCGGCCCCATCAGCCCGCGTCCGATCAGGTGCGCGGCCAGTGCCTGCGCCCGGTCCTCGCCGCCGCCGAGGAGGTAGATATCGCCGTGCTCGGGGATCGGGGCTCCCGGCTCCACGCGCACGCACTCGACGTCGATGCCACGGGCGCGCAGTCGGTGGCCGAGGGCGAGCTCATTGCCGGAATCCCCATAGGTCCCGAGCAGGCGGGGCAGCACATTGACGATGGTCACGCCTCCCACGCGCGCTCCCGGCGCCACAGGATGAAGTTGCTGTAGTTGCCAACCAGATACAGGTCTCCACCCGGCATCCTGCGCGCCAGGTCATGCACGTCGGCATCCACCCACGGGATCGCCCCCGCGATATGCAGGCGCAGCGCGAGGTCGTCCCGCCGCTTGCCCGTCGCCCCCACCACGCGGCCCGCCAGGCGCTCGAACGGCGCGTCGTACAGCCACGACGTATCCCGTCCGTCGACGCCGTCGGCACCCACTCCGACGATGACTCGGGCTTCCCCCACGAGGTCCAGGGCGGTGCGCATCCCCACGGGGTTCTTGGCGAGCACGAGCCTCGCCGGACGGCCGCCGATGTCGTAGAGGAGGTAGCGGCCGAACGCCGACTCCAGGGTGGACATGCGATCGAGTGCGACGGCAGGCTCGACGCCCATCGCGCCGGCTGCCGCGAGGGCGGCGACCGCGTTACCGAGGTTGAAGTCGCCCGGGATCGTCAGGCGAAGGTCACGGCGTACGCCGTCGGGTCCGATCACGGCCGTGCCCTCGCGTCGGTACTGCGCACGCGGCATGGCGAGCCCGCAAGCGCACGCCCACTTCGGCCCTGACCAGTCGAGGAGGTTGCCGCAGCGCGGGCAGGTGAGTGCATCCTCCGTCCAGCGCAGCCCCGGGTCGAACCACACGACGGGGCCCTCGGGGACTGCCGCGACCACGTTCGGATCCGCGCAGTTGGCGACGACC
>CAIVWG010000104.1 GCA_903909555.1 uncultured bacterium
AGGAGGTGCGCGAGGAGCGCGCGCGCCTCGCCGAGCGCCAGCAGGAGATGGACGACGAGTGGGGCGACATCCAGGCCGAGAAGGCCCGGCTCCGCACCCTTGCCCAGGGCCTGCTCGAGAAGCAGCAGTCGGCCACGTTCACCACTCCTACGAGCGCCGCCGAGGCCGCCGACCTGTTGGGCCTGGGACCGCGTCCGGCGCCCGACGAGGTGGAGCGCGCGTGGCGCCGCCAGGTGGCCCGCTGTCACCCCGACCGCGTGGCGGAGCTGCACCCCGACCTGCAGCAGCGCGCCGCCGACATGACGGTGGCGCTCAACGCCGCGCGGGAGATCCTGCTGGGCAAGCCCTCGGCGGCCCGCAGGCGGTAGGGCGCCGGGTGGGAACCCCGGTGACAGTCACCTGTCGGTGACAGTCACCCTCTCCGCGGCCGCACGGCGCCTTGCCTCAGTCCCAGTCCTCTTCCACGGCGAGGCGGGCGTACTCGCGCCACTCGTCGAGGATCGTGCGCACGTCACGCGGGCGGACTTCCGGGTGCAGGCGGGTGATGAGGTCCACCGCCATCCCGTCGGCGCTCCGCACCGGCGGGTCCTGGATCTCGTTGAGCACGGTCCAGACGTCGGCCTCGGCCAGCCCCGGGCGCTCCCCGAGGATGAACGCGGCGGCCTCACCGAGGTCGAGGGGGTCGTCGTCCATCACGCGGAGATCTTCGGCCCGCTCTTCACGCGGTCGTACACGTCGTCGCCCAGGCCCATCTCACGAAGCTCCACCTTGCGCACGCGCTCGGTGGGCGTCTTCGGCAGGTGCTCCATGAAGCGCACGTACCGCGGCACCGCGAAGTAGGGCATCTTGTCGGCGCAGAACTCGAGCAGCTCGTGCGGGTCGGGTGCCACGTTGCGCGGCACGACGCAGATGAGGATCTCCTGCTCGGCGCCCGCGCCCTCGGCCGACGCCACGCCTACGGCCGCGGCCTCGAGCACCGCGGGATGCTGGGCCACCACGCGCTCCACCTCCATCGACGACACGTTCTCGCCGCGCCGCCTGATGTAGTCCTTCACGCGGTCCTTGAAGTAGAGGTAGCCGTCCTCGTCCATCACGCCGAGGTCGCCCGTGTGCAGCTTGAGGTTCTTGAAGTCCTCGGCCGTCTTCTCGGGCATTCCCGCATACGCGCGCATCACGATGTTGGGCAGCTTCATGTCCACCACGATCTCGCCCGGCTCCCCCGGGGGCTGCGGCAGGTCGGTGCCCGGCTGCACCACGCTCACCTCGAAGCCCGGGCTGGCCTTGCCGCACGAGCCCGGCTTCTCGATGCCGGGCGGCACGTAGGTGACCATGCCGGTCTCGGTGAGCCCGTACCCCTCGTGCCAGCGGATCCCGAAGCGCTCCTTGAACTCCTCGTAGATGTCCTTGGGCGCGGGCATGGCCATGATGCGCTGCACCGAGTGGGATCGGTCGTACTCGCCCGGCTCGGTATTCCAGATGAAGTAGTTCATGGCGCTCACGGTGTTGAGCACGGTCGCGCCGCACTCGGTGACCTCGCGCCAGAAGTTGGTGGACGAGTACCGCGCCGACAGCTGGATGCGCGCGCCGGCGATGAGCGCCGGGTAGCAGTTGAGCACCTGGGCATTGCTGTGGAAGAGCGGCAGGCAGGTGTAGAAGACGTCGTCCTCGGTCACGCCGCACACCTCGATATAGGTGCGACCCGAGAAGTAGTCGGATGCGTGCTGCTTGATCACGCCTTTGCTGCGCCCCGTCGTGCCCGAGGTGAACATGATGCGCGCGTCGTCCACCCACGTCACCTCGACTCCGGGGTCGGAGTCGGGGGCGTCGTCGAGCACCGCGAAGGGCTCGTGCGCCACGCGCGGGTCGGGGCCGTCGCGCTCGCCGGACTCCCAGATGAACACGTGCTCGAGCACCGGCAGGTCGGCGGCCACGTGGTCGAGCCGGTCGAGCAGGTCATCGGAGATCACGAGGAACCGCGACTCGGGGAGGTTGATCACCCACGAGAGGAAGTCGCCTCGGTAGGCGAGGTTGATCGGCGACTGCACGCCGCCCGCGCGGAGGATGCCGAACCACAGCGCCACCTGGTCGACCGAGTTGGGCATGAGGGTGCTCACGCACTCGCCCTTCTGCAGCCCGCGCGCGATCAGCGCGTTCGCGATGCGGCTCGCCCGCGCGTCGATCTCGCCGTAGGTGGTCCAGGCGCCGTCGCCGAACCGGATGTACGGCCGGTCGGGGTGCGCCTCGGCGCGCTCGCGGAGGATGCGGGGGAGCACCCACCCCGTGACGTCCTCCTTGGTGTACCAGTCACTCCATTCGGCGGTCATGCACGGAGGCTACCGGGGCGACCAAATCACTGTGGTACCGTCCCGGACCCGCCAACGACCGGAGGCTTTCCTGTGGGCAAGACCGGCCAGCGCATCGCCGTCACCCTGGCTTGCCAGGACTGCAAGAGGCGCAACTACCAGTCGAACAAGAGCAAGCGCAACACGCCCGACCGCGTGTCGCTCGCGAAGTACTGCCGCTGGTGCGGCCGCCACACGGAGCACCGCGAGACGCGGTAGGGGCAGTAACTAGGGTCGTAGCTCAATTGGTAGAGCACCGGTCTCCAAAACCGGGGGTTGGGGGTTCGAGTCCCTCCGGCCCTGTCCAGCAGATCGCGACAGACTGAGAAGGCCGCCAGGCAGATGGCACGCATTCGCCCGTCAAAGGGCCAGACCTCCGGAGAGCCCGGACCCGACGAGACCGGCCCCGGTGGGGCCGAGCCGCCGCCCGTACCCAGCAGGCGGCGCAACAAGAAGTCGTCCGGCGGCCAGAAGGCGCAGCCGCGCCCCCGCCAGCAGGCCAAGAACGAGAAGTCGGGCACGGTCACGAAGTCGGTTCAGGAGAGCCGCAGCCGCCGCTACGTCGGCGAGGTCGTGACCGAGCTCAAGAAGGTGACCTGGCCCAACCGGGCCCAGCTGTTCCAGGCCACCGCCGTCGTGCTCATCTTCGTCGCCATCGTGGCGGTGTACCTCGGCGTCATCGACGTGCTCATGAGCTCGCTCGTCGACGCCATCTTCTAGGAGAAGTATTTGCTGCGCTGGTACGTCATCAACACCTACTCGGGTCACGAGAACAAGGTGAAGGCCAACATCCTCCGTCGCGTCGAGACGCAGCATCGCCAGCGCTCGATCCGCGAGGTCATCGTCCCCACCGAGCAGGTGGTCGAGACCAACAAGGAGGGCCAGAAGGTGCAGACCGAGCGGCGCACCCTGCCCGGGTACGTGCTCGTGAACATGGACATGACCGACGACGACGCCTGGTCGCTCATCAAGGACACCCCGGGCGTCACCGGGTTCGTCGGCGCCACCAAGCACGACGACCACCGGCCGCCGCCGCTGTCGCGCACCGAGGTCGACCGCCTGCTGCACACCCAGACCGAGACCCGCACGAAGGTGCGCGCGGAGTTCACGGTGGGGGAGAGCATCAAGGTCATCTCCGGTCCGCTGTCCGACTTCACCGGCGAGATCGCCGAGATCAACGCCGAGCAGGGTCGCGTGAAGGTGCTGGTGTCCATCTTCGGCCGCGAGACGCCGGCCGAGCTTTCGTTCGACCAGGTCAAGAAGCTCACGTAGGAAGGCGCTCGCGGGCGACTGGCGCATGTCGCTGGTCATTCGCGCGCGCGGATGTATGATCCCGGGCCGCTCGAGACGGTCCCAGTCCGGAAGGTCACGCCACCATGGCGAAGAAGGTCCTGCAGGTCATCAAGCTTCACATCCCCGCAGGGGGCGCATCGCCGGCTCCGCCGGTGGGCCCTGCCCTGGGTGCCGCGAGCATCAACATCATGGATTTCTGCAAGGCGTTCAACGCCGAGACGCAGAACCTCGGCGGGGTCATCACCCCGGTGGAGATCTCGGTCTACGAGGACCGCTCGTTCTCGTTCATCACCAAGACCCCCCCGGCGGCCGTCCTCATCAAGGAGGCCATCAAGCTGCCGAAGGGCTCGCCGGAGTCGCACCGCACCAAGGTCGGCACGATCACGCGCGCCCAGCTGCAGCAGATCGCCGAGACCAAGATGCAGGACCTCAACGCGAACGACATCGACGCCGCCATCACCATGATCGCGGGCACCGCCCGCTCGATGGGCGTCACGGTGGAGGGCTAGGAATGGCGAAGCACGGCAAGCGCTACGACGACGCCAAGGCGCAGATCAACCCCGAGGGGAACTACCACCCCCTCGAGGCCTTCCGCCTGCTCGTCAGCCAGGAGGTCGCGCGCTTCGACACCACCGTCGAGGCGCACTTCCGCCTGGGGGTCAACGTCCGCCACGCCGAGGAGCAGCTGCGCGGCACCATCGCGCTGCCGCACGGCACGGGCCGCGCCGTCACCGTCGCGGTGTTCGCCGAGGGTGAGAAGGCGCGCGAGGCCGAGGAGGCCGGCGCGCAGATCGTGGGCGGCGAGGACCTCGTGAAGAGGGTGGAAGAGGGCTTCAGCGACTTCGACGTGGCCATCGCCACGCCCGACATGATGGGCGCAGTCGGCCGCCTCGGCCGCGTGCTCGGCCCCTCGGGCAAGATGCCCAACCCCACGACCGGCACCGTCACCTTCGACGTGGGCAAGGCCGTCACCGACGTCATCGGCGGCAAGGTGGA
>CAIVWG010000105.1 GCA_903909555.1 uncultured bacterium
CTGCGGCGAAGCCGGTGGGGGAGTTCCCCGTGTTCCTGGACTACTCCGACGATGTGTACGCCGCAGTCGAGGCTGCCGCGGCATCGCGGATCTCCGAGGCACTCACCATCGTCGGCAAGGCGGAGCGCGAGGCCGCCCTCGACGCCATCCAGGCTGACGTCGTCGCTGAGCTCGCGCCCCGCTTCGAGGGACGCGAGAAGGAGATCGGCGCGGCCCTGCGCAGCGTCACCAAGAAGTCGGTGCGGCAGCGCGTCCTGCGCGACCACGTCCGGATCGACGGCCGCGGCCTGCGCGACATCCGCGTGCTCGCGGCCGAGGTCGACGTGCTCCCGCGGGTCCATGGCTCGGCGCTGTTCGAGCGCGGGGAGACCCAGATCCTCGGGGTCACCACGCTCAACATGCTCCGCATGGAGCAGCAGCTCGACACGCTCTCGCCTGACAACCGCAAGCGCTACATGCACAACTACAACTTCCCGCCCTACTCCACCGGGGAGACCGGACGCGTGGGCTCTCCGAAGCGTCGTGAGATCGGGCACGGCGCCCTCGCCGAGCGCGCCCTCGTCCCCGTGCTGCCCACGCGCGAGGAGTTCCCCTACGCCATCCGGCAGGTGTCCGAGGCAATCGGGTCCAACGGCTCGACGTCGATGGGCTCCGTGTGCGCCTCGACCATGTCGCTCATGGCGGCGGGGGTGCCGCTCAAGGCTCCCGTGGCCGGCATCGCCATGGGCCTCATCAGCGGCGAGGTCGACGGGCGCACGGAGTACGTCACCCTCACCGACATCCTCGGCGTGGAAGACGGCTTCGGCGACATGGACTTCAAGGTCGCGGGAACCCGGGAATTCATCACCGCGCTGCAGCTCGACACCAAGCTCGACGGCATCCCCGCATCGGTGCTCGCCGGTGCCCTCGACCAGGCGCGTGAGGCTCGTCTCACCATCCTCGAGGTGATGGGCGAGGCGATCGACAGCCCCGGCGAGATGAGCATGTTCGCGCCGCGCATCATCACGGTGAAGTTCCCGGTGGACAAGATCGGTGAGGTGATCGGGCCCAAGGGCAAGATCATCAACCAGATCCAGGAGGACACCGGCGCCGATATCACCATCGAGGACGACGGCACGATCTACATCGGCGCCTCCGATGGCGTGGCCGCAGAGGCGGCCCGGTCGAAGATCAACGCCATCGCGAACCCCACGATGCCGGAGGTCGGCGAGCGGTACCTCGGCACCGTCGTGAAGACGACCAACTTCGGCGCCTTCATCTCGCTGGTGCCGGGCCGTGACGGCCTGCTCCACATCTCCGAGGTCAAGAAGCTGGCTCCGGGCAAGAAGCGCCTGGAGACGGTGGAGGAAGTCCTCAACGTCGGCGACAAGGTTCAGGTGGAGATCAAGGAGGTCGACCCGCGCGGGAAGCTCTCCCTGGTCCCCGTGATCGAGGGAGAGGCCGCAGCGGAGACCGCGGACGCCTGATCGCGCCCGTGACATCCCGCCGTGCCCTGACGCGCACCCTGCTGGAGGGGACCGACGGCGCACTCGTGCGCCGCACGGTCCTCCCCAGCGGCCTGCGCATCATCACGGAGTACGTCCCGGGCGTCCGCTCGGTGTCGTTCGGCGTGTGGGTCGCCGTCGGGTCCCGTGACGAGACCCCGGCGCAGACCGGGGCCGCGCACTTCCTGGAGCACCTCCTCTTCAAGGGCACCACGACGCGCTCCGCATGGGAGATCTCCTCGGCTGTCGAGGCTGTCGGCGGGGAGATGAACGCCTTCACGACGAAGGAGTACACCTGCTACTACGCCCGCGTCCTCGACACGGACACCCGCATCGCCATCGACGTCGTGTGCGACCTCGTCACCCGCGGCCTCCTGTCCGCCGAGGACATCGAGTCCGAGCGTGCGGTCATCCTCGAGGAGATCGCGATGAACGACGACGACGCGTCCGATGCCGTGCACGACGTCTTCATGCGGGGCCTGTACGGCGCATCGCCTCTCGGTCGCCCGATCCTCGGCACGCAGGAGTCCCTCGAGGGACTCTCCCCGCGAGGGATTCGCGGCTTCTACCGGCGTCACTATGTCCCATCGCAGATGGTCGTGGCCGCGGCGGGATCGATCGACCATGACGAGATCGTCCGACTGGTCCGCCAGGCCTTCGGCGGCGCCGAGCACGAGGCGCCCCCCGCGGAACTCTCCGCGCGATCGTCGGCTCGGGCGCCCGCCCTGCGCGGCCTCGGAACGGCGTCCGTGGTGGCACGTCCGCTCGAGCAGGCCAACATCGTCCTCGGGCTGCCCGCCCTGCGCCGCACCGACGATCGCCGCTACGCGCTCAGCGTTCTCAACGCCGCCCTGGGGGGCGGCATGTCCAGTCGGCTCTTCCAGCAGGTGCGCGAGGAGCGCGGCCTGGCGTACTCCGTGTACTCCTTCGTGAGCGGGTTCGCCGACACCGGCTACCTCGGCGTGTATGCGGGCTGCCTCCCCGACAAGGCCTCCGAGGTCGCGGCACTGTGTCGGGACGTGCTCGAGGACGTGCGTCGCGACGGGCTGTCCGACGAGGAGGTCCGGCGCGCCCAGGGGCAGGTCCGCGGCGCGCTCGTGCTCGGCCAGGAGGACACCGGGGCGCGCATGAGTCGCATCGCCAAGGGCGAGTTGCTGTTCGGGGAGATTCCCTCCGTGGACGAGGTACTGCGCCGCGTGGACGCGGTCACGGCCGAGGATGTGCGGGCCCTCGCGCGCGAGATCCTCGCGGCACCGCCGACCTATGCCGCGATCGGCCCTTTCGACGACGCGCGCTTCCTCGTCGGCCGATAGTCCCGGACGGCGAGTACTCCCGGACGGCGAGTACTCCCGGACGGCTAGTACTCCCGGACCGTCTGTGCCTCCGCCGACGGTCCGCGACGTGCCGACTCCACGAGCGCCGCGGCATCCTCGGGCAGCAGGATCCCCGCGGCCACGTCGGCCTCGCCCTCGGCGGCCACGCGGGCGACGTAGTCGTCCGTCGTCGGGTAGCGGGCGCTGAGATCGGCGTCCGACAGCGGCGTCTGTCCGCCGGTGAGCGGGCAGAAGGCGCCGAGCAGTCCGGACCCGCGCTCGCTCGTCGGGGTGTACGCGGCCACCGGCACGTCGATCCGCGGGAGGCGGAGCCCGCCGAGCGGATTGCCGAGGTCGTCGAGCAGTGCCGAGCCGTCGGCCGACCGCTCCAGCCGCTGCCCGGTCGCAGGGGCCACGCCCTCCTCGTGCCAGCGGGCGAGTCCCTCGAGCGCGCTGTGCCAGGCGAATCGAGCGGGGAAGTCATTGACGCCCGAGGGAGCCGTCCACGCGCACGTGCCGTTCGTCGTGGGCAGGTAGTCCCGGCGGATGACGCCGATCGCCTCCTCGGCCCCCCATCGGTCGTTGTGCGACGCGCCGGCGACCTCCCACAGGCGGAACTTGTCGGCCGGGGTGTCGGCGTCGGGTCGCCACAGCGCCTTCGCGAAGGCCTCCTCGTCCCCGGGCACCGGGCCGCGCAGGGGATCGGACCACGACTGGAGGGTAAGGACGGGTGCGCCCCTCCCGTGGATGCGCCGCTGGCGCAGCGACGACGAGGTGGACGGTACGACGCCGTCGCGGGGGGCGGCGTACCCGAGATTCGTCGCCCCGCCGCCGCGGTAGGCCACGAGGAACCCGTCGTACACCCGGTGGCGGGGATGGATCGCGTTGACGTAGGTCGTGGCGTATCCGCCCATCTGCGACTGGCCGGTGAGGTAGAGCGAGTCGACGGAGTAGTCCGCCAGCGGATTGGCCGCGCGATCCGAGGCGAGCAGCGCTCCCACCTGCGAGGTCAGGTCCCACGCGAGGGAGGGGTCCCGCGCACCCGAGGTCGCGTCCTTCGCTGCGCGCGGCACCATGAGGTTGAGTCCGAGGTCGGCGTACCTCGAGGGGTCGCGGACGAAGCCGCGCAGAGCATTGAGCCCGGTCTGCTGGACGGTGATGCCGACGTAGGCCCATCCCTCGCGGACGAGGTACTCGTGGGCCTGCTGCCAGGCGACGTCGATGTCGAGCAAGGCGGTCGTGTTCATCATCTCCACGAGCACGCGCCCGTTGAAATCGGCGGGGTCCTGCGGAGCGCGCACGATGATGCGCGAGCGGTACTTGCCCTGCGGGGAAGGCGGCGCGTCCGTCACGCGGACCCGGGTGGAGCGGCCCACGTAGGAGTACACCTTCGGATCGCGGAGCGTGACGAGGTACTCCGACTCCGCGTAGCCGAGGGCATCGAGGTCCTGCCGCGCCCCGGTGAAGATCGTGCTGCCGGGGATCGGGGCGATGCCGATGGCCGGGATGGCCGAGGCCGTGGGGGCCGCCTGCGGAGCCGGCTGCGCCTGCGCCGGGACGGCGACGAGCGCGCTCGACAGCAAGCCGACCGAGAGGGGGACCGCGCACAGGGCCGCCCATCGGGACGCCGGAGCCGACGCGGGGGCAGGGCTCGAGGAGGGATGCATGCGCCCATGCTCGCGGCTTCGCGCCCGGGATGCATCTCGGCCACCTGAGGCCCCACGATCACCCACTACCCTGGGCGCGTGACCCGCGTCGGAGTGCTCGGAGCGGCCGGACGCATGGGGGGTCACGTGGTCGAGGCGGTCGATGACTCGGACGACCTGGTCCTCGCCGCGGTGGTGGACCTCGGCGATCCCCTGGAACGTCTGGTGGACGCTGATGTGGACGTCGCCGTCGACTTCACGACGCCGGATGCCGTGCTCGGCAACGTCCGCTACTGCATCGAGCACGGGATCAGCGTGGTCGTCGGCACGACCGGTCTGACGGAGGAGCGCCTCGATCAGGTCCGCGCGTGGTTGGAGGCCGCACCGGGCGTCGGCGTCGTCGTGGCCCCCAA
>CAIVWG010000106.1 GCA_903909555.1 uncultured bacterium
GCACGATCCTTGCCCGCACGATCCTTGCCCGCACGATCCTTGCCCGCACGATCCTTGCCCGCACGATCCTTGCCCGCACGATCCTTGCCCGCGCGATCCCGCGGGGGGCGAGCGTCAGCGGCACGGCCGGAGGCGGACATGGGGCTATCCAAGTCCATGGCCCCCTGCGTGCGACCCTCGGCCCGGATCAGTCGGCCGCGGGAGCCGATCCCACAGGAGGGTGAAGGCGCTGGTACCGGCGCCGATTGAGGAAGAAGACGACGGCGGTCAGCAACGAGATCACTCCGCCCGCCACTCCCTGGGCGCGGTAGGCGTCGACGTAGGCGACCTTCTCCTGGTCGCTGATCTGCTGCGCCTCCTCGATCGGGATCCCGTACATGTCGGACGCGTCCTCCGGCGAGGTGCCTTCGATGATCGCCCATGCAGCCTCCGCGTTTTCCTCGGAGTACGTTCCCGAAGCCTGCATCTGGCTCTGCATGGAGGCCGTTCCCGCGAACGTGACCACCATGGTCATCACCGCGATACCGATGGCCCCCCCGAAGTTGCTCGCGGCGCTCTTGTAGGAGGACGTCACACCCTCGTCGCCCGGCAGCGCAAGGTTCATGATCGCGTTGGTGAGGGCGACGAAGGAGGCGATCGACGCGAGGGCGTAGACCGAGACGAGGATCACGGGGAGGAGGATGGGCGAATCCACGCTGACGAAGAGCGTGCAGAGGAGGGACAGTCCCAGCACCGCGATCATGATCGTCCCGGTGAAGTCGATGCCCCGCCGTTGCAGGAGCCTTCGGGCGACGATGGCACCGGAGATCGAGGCGATCTGGGTCGGCACCATGAGCACCGCGGCCCCGAATGCCGAGTATCCGTAGACGACCTGGTAGAGCAGTGTGCTGTAGTAGAAGAGGTTCGTGAAGCTGAACAGCACCACGACAATGAGGAGCAGGACCACCCCGCCGTGGCGCAGCGGTGATAGCGACAGCGTGGGGGCATGGAGCTTCCGATAGAGCACGACCAGGACCACCAGGGCAACGACCGCGATGATCCCGAAGGTGATCGTCTCGGAGTTCAGCCCCTCCGCGCTGACATCGCTGATGAACTGCACGCCTGTCGCCAGCGCCAAACCGGCGATCGCGGGCGTCCACATCTCCCCGGTCGCCGTGCTCACGCCGTCCTTCGGCAGGAACCGCACGATGGTGGCCATCGACACCAGGCCGCAGATCACCCAGATGGCGGCCACCCAACGCCACCCTGCGGCTTCCACGATGGCGCCCGCGGCCAGCGGCATCACGAGGTACGCAACGGGCACCAGCGAGGAGATCGTGGCGAACGCCGTAGCACGGCCATCGGGGTCACTGATGTGGGACGCGAGCATGGCCAAGGCCACGACCACGAGGACGGCCTTGCCGACGTTGGCGATGAGCATGCCGAAGGTGACCACGGTCATCGAAGGCGCGATCATCACGACGACGCTGCCGATCGAGAAGAGCGCGGCCGATGCGAAGAGAACGCGCCGCTCCCCCAGGCGCTCGCCGAGCACGCCGGCGAGGAAGACCACGAGCAAGGACGCGATGCTGGAGACCTGCCGGCAGAGGGACTCCTCCGCCGTCGACGCCTGGAAATCCTCCACGATCGCGGGAAGGACGTAGTTCAGGCTGGCGCTCAGCGAGAGGAGAGTGACCTGGGCGACGGCGATCCCGATGACAAGGCGTCGCTGATCAGGCGGCAGTGCCACAGTGCCGGGAGCCTTCGGAGCCATCACGGCAGGCTACTCGTTGCCCGATGCGCGAGCGGCCGCAGCCTCTCGCTCGCGCTCCTGCCGGCGGGTTACCAGGAAGAAGGCGACGCCGACCCCGAGGGTCACGAAGCCGCCGACAAGCCCGTGGGCGCGGTAGCCATTGATGAGGGCGTCGACCTGGATGGCCTGGAGTTCCTCCACGGTCTCCACGGGCACGCGGTACTGCTGGGCGATGCTCGTCGCGCTCTCACCCGCATTCACCGCCTGGGTCACCTCGACGGCCTCCTGGGGGGGGATCCTGACGCCGGAATCCTCGTACTGCGCCTGGAGGGTGTAGTTCACCGCACCTGCGACGACGAGGGTCATGAACGCGACGCTCAGAGCCGACCCGAGATTGGTGGCGGAGCCCCGGTAGGCCGCCGCATCGCCCTCGGCTCCCTGAGGAGCGGTATTCATGATCGCATTGGTGATGGGCACCCCCGCGCCCACCGCCGCCAGTGAATAGAGGCTGACGATGACGACGGGGACCCACAGCGGCGACCCGGCCCCGACGAGCATCGAACACCACAGGAAGAGTGCGACCCCGAGGATGAGGACGAATCCCGCGAAGGCGATGCCCTTGAGCTGGATGAGTCGGCCGGCGAGGGCCGCGCCTCCCAGGGAGGCCACTTGACAGGGGATCATCGCGATCGCGGTCTCGAGGGAGGAGAGGCCGAAGATGTACTGGAAGGCCATCGTCGTGTAGAACCACAGGTTCGCGAAGCCGAAGAGCATGAGCACGAAGAGCAGGAGTGCGAAGCCACCATGCTTCAGTGGCGCGAGCGACAGCGAAGGATTCGACATCCTGCGCATGAGGATCGCCAGGACGAGGAGGACGCCCAGGGCCGCCAGCGCGGGAACGAGCACCTGCACCGAAGCGAAGCCGTAGTTGCTCACCGCATCGAGGGACTGCACGACCAGCACGAGGAACACCCCGGCGATGGCGGGTGTCCACATCTCCCCCACCGAACCGCGTGCCTGCCGGGAGGGGACGAGCCGCTGGACAAGCACCGCCCCGATGAGCCCAAGCCCGGAGCAGATCGCGGCCACCCAGCGCCAGCCCGCACCGTCGATGAGGACGCCGGCCACCACGGGCATCACGATGTACACGATGGGCAGGACCATGGAGAAGAAGGCGAAGGCTGCCGCACGGCCGTCCTTGCCTTCGACGACCGAAGCCATATAGCCCAGTCCCACGATGAACATCGCGGCTCGTCCGATGTTGGCGAGGAGGAATCCGAGCGTGGCGAACTGGATGGCCGGCGCGAGGGCCACGATCGCCGACCCGGCAGCGAAGATCAGGGCGCACCAGAAGACGAAGCGCTTCTCTCCGATTCGCGCGCCCAGAGCGCCAGCCGGGAACACCACGAGCAACGCCGCGATGCTGGGGGCCTGGCGCAGGGTCGACATCTGTGCGTCGGTCGCGTTGAACTCGTCCTGGATGGGCAGGAGCAGGTAGTTGAAGACCGTGGAAAGCGTGAGCGCGCAGGCCGCGGAGACGCAGAGCGCGACGACAAGCCGTCGCTCGCCAGCGCTCAGGGACGCTGTCAGCTTCACGGCCGTACGCTAGGGGACGTGGGGGTCGCGCGCCGGGACATTCGGAGCGGACGCCGTGCTAGCGCGGCATTCTCGACGGGGAACTGCGCTCCTGGCGCCGGGTCACGGCGAGGAAGACGAATCCCAGCGCCAGGGTGACCGTGCCGCCCACGAGTCCCTGGGCGCGGTAGCCCGTCATGAAGGCATCCTTCTCGAGGGCGGTGAGCTCCTCCACATCCGCGACCGGAACGGAGTACTGGGAAGCGACATCCTGGCTGCTGGCACCCTGGTTGACCGCCTCGAGGATCTGGCTGCTCTCCGAGGGCGACTCCGTGAATCCCTCCTGCTGATAGCCCTGTCGCAGCGCGCCGCTGATCGCGAACGCCACCACGGTCGTCATGAGGGCCACGCTCAGGGCATTGCCGAGGTTGGTCGCCGCCCCGCGGAATGCCGACGCGGTTCCCTCCGTCCCGGAGGGCGCGGTGTTCATGATGGCGTTGGTGAGGGGAACGCCGGCTCCGACAGCGGCGGCGGCGTAGAGGCTCACGATCGCGATGGGCACCCACAGCGGCGAGCCCGACGTGACGACCATGGACGACCACAGGAGCACGGCTACCGCGACGATGAGAACGAATCCCGCGCGCGGGATGCCGAGCTTCTGCACGAGGCGCCCCGCCCCGGCAGCACCGGCCACTGCCGTGACCTGGGCGGGGATCATGGCGATGGCCGCCTCCACGATGTCGAGGCCGTAGACGTACTGCAGCGCCATCGTCGTGTAGAACCACAGGTTCGCGAACCCGAACAGCATGAGCACGACGAGGAGCAGGGTGAATCCCCCCTGCCGCAGCGGCGAGAGGTCGAGCGTGGGCGCGGGGAGCCGGCGCATGAGGATCGCCAGGACCACCGCCGCCAGGCAGGCCAGTCCTGCCGGCACCAGCACCTCGGGCGAGGTCACGCCGTACGGCCGCGCGCTGTCCAGCGCGAAGACCACGAGGGCGAGGATGACCCCGGCGAGTGCCAGTGTCCACATCTCCCCCACGTCGCCGTGGCGGGGAGTGGGCGGGACGTACTTGACGATCACCGCGGTCCCGACGAGGCCGAGACCCGCGCAGATCAGCCCCACCCAGCGCCAGCCGGATCCGTCGGACAGGACCCCGGTGACGACCGGCATGACGATCGAGACGACGGGGAGGACCATGTAGAAAAGCGAGAACGCCGCCGCGCGGCCGTCCTCGTTGCGCACGGCGGCCGACATATAGGCCAGGCCCACGATGAACATCCCGGTCCGTCCCACGTTCGCGACGAGGAAACCCAGCGTCGCTACCTCGATCACGGGAGCGACGGCCACCAACAGGCATCCGAGCGAGAAGAGGAGGCCGCTGGCCACCGTGAACCGCTTCTCCCCGAGCCTCGCTCCCAGCGCACCCGCAGGGAAGACCACGAGGAGCGCGGCGATGCTCGGCGCCTGACGCAGGACCGACATCTGAGCCTCGGTGGGCTCGAAGGTGTCCTCGATCGGCACCAGCAGGAAGTTGAAGGACACCGACATGGTGGCCACGCAAGCGCCGGCCACGCACATGGCGATGACCAATCGGCGCTCGGCCGGGCCGAGGGCCTGCGTGAGTTTCACGGGCGACACGCTAGGGCACGCCCGAAAGCACTGAGGGCCACATCCTCGCGGATGTGGCCCTCAGTGAAAGATGTCCGGCGGCGTCCTACTCTCCCACGCGGTCACCCGCGCAGTACCATCGGCGCTGAGAGGCTTAGCTTCCGGGTTCGGAATGGAGCCGGGCGTTTCCCTCTCGCTATGGCCGCCGAAACACTATGGAGATGTCAATCGTTTCCGAGCACCAGCACTGAGAACAGTGATGTGCTCGAGGTTCCCGACCGAATCTCGGGAACCGCACAGTGGACGCGAGTGA
>CAIVWG010000107.1 GCA_903909555.1 uncultured bacterium
ATTGCCTCGGGCGTGCCCATCGTCGTGCTCGTGCTCGCCGGCTCGGTCGCGCTGTATGCCATCGTCGCCGCGGCCTCGTGGGCATCCTGGTCGCGACGCACGTATTGGATCGATGACGACGGAGACCTGCGCGTGGACTCCGGGCTCCTCCAGCGATCCTCGCGACGACTGCAGTTGTCACGGTTGCAGAGCGTGGACGTGGTCTCGCCGATCCTGGCGCGACTGTTCGGGCTGGTCGAGGTGCGCGCTGAGGCGGCCGGCACCTCCGGTTCTCGCATCGTGCTGCGCTATCTCACCAGGCCGGTCGCGGACGAACTGCGGCTCCAGATCCTCGGGCTCTCGCGTGCCGGGCAGCCGGCGGAGGCCGCTCCGGAACCCCCGACGCAGACCCTGGCGATCGTCCCGCCGGGACGCCTCCTTGCCGGCCTGCTCATGAGGTCGGTCACCGCGGGACTCCTGCTGGCCAGCGCGCTGTTCCTCACCATCACCGTGATGACGGAGGGAGCGACCGGGCTCTTCCTCGCCGTCATCACCGGCGGCGTCCCCATCCTCTCCGTGGCCGGGGAGTTCCTCGCCAACTACGGATTCCAGGTGGACCGCACGCAGGACGGCCTGCGCATACGGCGTGGCCTGCTGTCCACGCAGATCCGCACCATCCCTCCCCAACGCGTCCATGCCGTCGGTCTCGTCGAGCCGCTGCTGTGGCGAAGCCGGGGTTGGGTGCGCGTCACGGTCACGGTCGCCGGGGTCGAGGGAGACGCGTCCGACTCGGGCCCCGACCTGCTCATCCCCGTGGCCCCACGCCAGGAGGCTCTCCGCCTGATCGCCGAAGTACTGCCCGGGGTCGCCGTCACGGACTTGCCGTTCATCAGCGCGCCCACCCGGTCGCGCTGGCGCTCACCGTTATCGTGGCGCGCGCTCGCCTGGGCGATCACCCCCGCGGTGGTGGCCTCGCGCGGCGGGCGCATCACACGGCGCATCTCCATCGCACCGCACGCACGGGTGCAGTCCGTCCGCGTCACCGAGGGACCGTGGGAACGGCGGCTGCGGCTGGCCTCGCTCCATGCTGACACCGCTCCCGGACCCGTCCATGTCATCGGTCGGCACTTGGGCCTGTCCGACGTGCGGGCACTGGCCGATGCGGAGACCGCTCGGATGCGTCACGCGCGGACCAGGTAGGCCGAGAGGCCGGAGTAGGGTGACCGGCGTCCCCACGACGGAGGTCGCCATGTCCCAGTCCCGCTCCGCTGTCCACCGCATCGCGATCACCGCGGCCCTCGCCCTGGGACTCGGCCTTCTCGGCCTTCCCGCCGGAGCAACGGCCGAAGACGCTGCCGCCCTTCCCCGGGACATCTCGGTGGAGCCCCCCGCATTCGCCACAGAGTCGGGATCGGTCAACGTCATGCTCGAGCTCGATGCCGTGCCGGCGGCTCGGGTGTACGCCGCATCAAGCCGACTCAGCACTCGAGCCCGCAGCGCGGCCACGCGCGTGGCCGTGGATCGCGTCGAGACACAGCAGGCATCCGTGCGCGTCCGACTGGCGGCACCCGCCACGCGCGCTACCGTCCTCTTCGAGACCTCCCGTGCCTACGCCGGCATCGCCGTGACGACGGACGCCTCGCGGCTGGATGCCCTCGCCGCCATACCCGGAGTGAAGGCGGTCCACCGCCTTGTCCCGAAGACGAGGGACAATTTCATGGCCGTGCCCCTGATCGAGGCTCCCGGTGCGTGGGTGGATGCCGGCAAGACCGGCAGGGGCATCACGATCGGCATCATCGACACCGGGATCGACTACACGCACACCGACTTCGGAGGCCCGGGGACGGCCGCCGCCTACGACGCGGCCCTGGCGG
>CAIVWG010000108.1 GCA_903909555.1 uncultured bacterium
CACTCCAGGGCCTCAACAAGCATCAGCGCGCCGCGATCGCGCTGCACTACTTCGCCGACGCCTCGGTGGCGGAGATCTCCGAGATCCTCGACCGTCCGATCGGCACGGTGACCTCCGATCTCACGCGGGGTCGCGCGTCGCTGCGCGACGTCCTCGGCGAACCGGGGGGTGAGGGCAATGGCTGACGACCTCGACCCGCGCGTCCGGGACTACGCCATGGCACCGGGGCCCGGGCCGGATCTCGCGGCGATCACCCGGGCCGGTGCACGGCGTCGTCGCCTGCGATCGTTGGCGCCCCTTGCCGCGGCCGCGGTGATCCTGCTCATCGTCGGGATGGTCGCCTACGTCGCCCTCGTCGGCCGTGGCCCCGCGATCCAGCCCGTCGAGCCGACGCCGAGTCCGACTCCCACGGCCGCGCCTGCCCCTAGCCCCACGGCTGCTCCTGCCCCGAGCCCCACGCCCCTGGAGTTCGCTGTCGAGGATGCGACGTCGAACGGGCGTCCGTCCGCGGGGCTCGGGGAGACGGTGGACGACCTGCGCTTGGACGGGGTCACCTTCGAGACGACCACGTGTCCCGATGGCGCGACGTGCCCGGTGTCCGCCACCCTCGAACTCACCAACACCGGCACGCAGGCCTACGGCGGCGGCATCATCGTGACCGTCTACGTCAACGGCACCGAGACGACCGGCACGGGCAGCGGAATCCAGCTCGCTCCGGGCGCAACGGGATCCGTGACGATCGTGCTCGACCCCGCCCTCACGGACGTGATCACTCCCGGCGGCACCCCGGGCACCTACACCTGGAACTGGCGGCCCGAGTAGCGAGCCGCACTCCTTGGATGCGGTGGCGCGGAACTGCGGTCAGCGGCGGGCGATGGCCCGCTCGTAGGCGGCGCGGTGCTCGGCGAGCATCCGCTGCGGGGAGAACTCCACCAGCGCCCGCTCCCGCGCGGCGACACCCATCCGGGCCATGGCCTCGGGGTCGGCGAGCAGGCGCCGAACGCCGGCCGCCACCGATCCGGCATCGCGCGGGACGACGTACCCGGTCATGCCGTCGACGACGACCTCCGATGCCGACCCGGCGTCGGTCGTCACGGCGGGCAGGCCCATGAGCGCGGCCTCGATGAGGGAGTACGGCATCGCCTCGTTGTCCGATGTGAGGACCGCGAGGTCGCACGCCGACCAGAACGTCGCGGGATCGGCCCAGCCCAGCGTGCGGAGATTGAGGGGCGCGCGCTCGTCGAGTCCCTCGCGCAGCGCGCCGTCTCCGCCGACGAGGTACTCCACCTCCGGCGTCGCCATGGCCGCGCCCACGAGCCGGTCGGGTCGCTTCACCTTGACCACGCGCGCGAGCCAGCCCGCGACCGGGCTACCAGGACGAAGCCCCGTGACGCCGAGCTCCTCGCGTGCCTGCGCCGGGATCTTCCGCGGAAGATCCCGCACGCCGGGGCGCACGACGACGACCTTGTCCGGCGAGACGATCCGAGCGGCGACCAGGTCGTCGCGCACGCGCTGCCCCGCGGCGAGCACGAGGTCGGAGGCCGACGCCATGGCCTTCTCCGACCAGGAGATGCCCTGGACGACGCCGCGGGAGAAGTAGCCGGTGAGGAGGTGGCCGTGCACCGTGTGCACGAGCGCCGGACGACGACGCCCGAGGGACAGGGCGGCCGCACGGCCGACGAGTCCGGCCTTGGCGGTGTGGGTGTTGACGACATCAGGTTGCGTGTCGCCGATGAGGTCGCGCAGTTCGCGCAGCGCGCGTACGTCGTCGAATGGCGACACGGCGCGCCCCAGGCTCTCCAGCCGCACCAGCGGCATCGCCAGGGCCTCGGGATCCTCGACCTCGTCGCCCTGGACATGGCCCGTCGCGACGATCACCTCGTCGCCCGCGGCCTCCTCTTCTGCGGTGAGGGTCTCCAGCCAGCGCGCCGTCCCGCCGAGGTTCACCCGGGCGATGACGTGGAGGACCTTCACGACAGCAAGGTTGCCACGCCCCCGATCACCCGATTCCCGCGGACTCCTCCACGACGTCGATGATGCGCACCTCGCCCGGGAAGTCGTGGTGGAGCGCGGTGCTTGCCCATCCACAGACTCGGCTCGGCATGACCGCGCTCGTGACTCTTCGGGAAAGGTGCCGGCCCCAGGCAATACGCTCGCCCCATGCCACGGCCGATCACCGTTCGCCTCGTCGGCGGCCTGGGCAATCAGCTCTTCGGCTACTACGCCGGGGCCGCTCTCGCCGCGCATCGCGGCGTACCCCTGGTGCTCGACACCTCATGGACGCGCTACGGCATCACCGACCACGGGATCGAGATCCTCACCCTCGACCTGCCAGGGGAATGGCGCAGCAATTCCTCGCTGCGCGCTCGGCTCTCCGCTCCCGGCACCATCCCTGGGCGTGGCCTGGCCAAGGCCTTCCGCGAGATCCCGGCCTTGCGCAAGCCGCTGCGCATCTACGAGGCGCCCGGCGTGGGCGATGATCCGCACCTGTTCGACCAGCCACCGGGAACTCGGCTGCGGGGTTACTTCCAGTCGTGGCGGATCGTGGAGTCGGCAGTCGACGCCGGGTATCCGCGCCGCCCCACGCTCAAGCGCCCCAGCTCCTGGCTGCGGGACCTCGAGCAGCGTGCCCGACGTGAGAGGCCGATCGCAGTGCACGTCCGCCGCGGTGACTACGCCAAGGTGGATGAGTTCGGTCTGCTCGGTCCGGCGTACTACGAGCCCGCGATCTCACGCCTGCGCGAGCAGGGGATCGGCGGGCCACTGTGGCTCTTCTCCGACGAGCCGGATATCGGGCGCGCGGCGCTGGGCAGATATGCCGACGATGCCCAGCCCATCGTCTCCCCCGACGGCCCTGCGACGGAGATGCTCGCGATGTCCCATGCCGCGGCCCACGTCATCGCGAACTCGACGTTCAGCTGGTGGGGTGCCTGGATGAACGATCCGGGCACGCCCGTCGTCGCTCCAGACCCGTGGTTC
>CAIVWG010000109.1 GCA_903909555.1 uncultured bacterium
CGCGTTTTGGGGGTGGGAATCGCGGTTGGTGGGCGGCCAGCGCGGGGGTTGGGGGTTGGCCGCCGGTGGGCCGTGTTTTCGGGGTGGGAATCGCGGTTGGTGGGCGGCTAGAGCGGGGGTTGGGGCCTACTCGTAGCCGGGGCGGGGCACCCAGCTCATCAAGGTGGTGGTGAATCCGCCGTCGACGACGATGTCGGCCCCGGTGACGTAGCGGGCGCGATCGCTGGCGAGGAAGGTCACGACGTCGGCGATGTCGGACGGATCGGCGACGCGACCGAGCGGCACGGCGGCACCGCGGCGCTCGGTCACTCCCGGGACGGCGTAGTACTGCTCCGTCATGGGAGTGCGCACCATGCCGGGGCTCACCGTGTTGCTGCGGATGCCCTGCGCCCCGAGTTCGAGTGCCAACTGCTGCGACATCATGATGAGCGCGGCCTTGGAGGCACTGTAGGCACCGCTGTTGGCCTGCGGATGGGCGCCGGAGATGGACGCGACGTGGACGAGGGTTCCACCGCCTCGGCCTCCCATGCCGATCGCGAAGGCACGCGATGTCAGCAGGTAGCCGGTGAGGTTGACCGCGATGAGCGCGTTCCAGTCTGCGAGCGCCACCTCGGACAGCGCACCCGGCCGGATGATGCCGGCGGCGTTCACGACGATGTCGCAGGGGCCCACTCGCTCGGCGAGTGCGAGGACGTCGGCCTCCACGGAGATGTCGCACGACTCCGCGGCAAGGCCGGTGCCGGCCAGCGCCGACAGGTCGCGATCGACACCGATGACCTCCGCTCCGGCCGCGGCGAGAGCCTGGGCGCAGGCACGTCCGATGCCGCTCCCGGCCCCGGTGACGACGGCGCGTCGTCCGGCGATGCCCAGCCAGTCAGACATGGGCGCCCTGGGTCGTCTCGAGGAAGGCCAGCGCCGCCTTCGTCTGCTCCACCTGGTCCAGCCACAGCGGGCGGATGATGTCGATGCGCCACTCGTGCGGCTGCAGCGTCGTCAGCGGCCCCGCGATCGGCATGAACCCGCCGGAGGCTTCGTGCATGGCGATCATGCGTACCGCGAGGTCGGCCTGAATGGGGTAGATGGGCGGCTGCGGGCCGCGCGCCCCGATCATGCCGATGAGGTAGATCTTCTCGAGGTCGAGGGGGACCACCGCGCCGCCGACGCGCAGGGGCACGCCGTCCTGACGGACGAGCAGGGACTCATCGAGGAACGGCAGCGATGCATGGAAGCCGGTGGCCCACAGGATCGTGTCGAAGTCGTCGGAGGTGCCGTCGGTGAAGTGGACGGTCCTGCCGTCGAATCGCTCGATGCCGGGCCGCACCGTGATGCGGCCGTGCTGGATCCAGTAGAGCAGCAGCTCGTTGACCACCGGCGGGCCGTCGGCGAGCGTGTGGTGGTCGGGCTCGGGCATGCCCGGGTAGTCGGAGGCGGTGCCGACGGACACCCGCATCATCATGCGCGCGATGAGGTCCTGCTCCTCGAAGGTGAACTCCTGCATCCAGGCGAGTTCGGAGCGTGGCCTGCCGAAGAACGTCTTGGGCTGGAAGAAGTGCCCGCGACGCATCACGATGTGCGTATCGAGGCGGTCCTGCGCGGCGTCGACGGCGAGGTCGCACCCGGAGTTGCCCGACCCCACGACCAGGACGCGCCGTCCTTCGATGTCGGCGGTGTTCTTGTACGAGCCCGAGTGGATCTGCCTGCCCGTGAATGTGCCGGGCACGTCGGGGATGCGCGGGTCCCAGAGGTGGCCGTTGGCCACGAGCACGCCGTCGTACTCCCGGCGGACGCCGTCGGAGGTCTCGACGATCCATCCGCGGGCGCCGACCGGTGCGATGCCGGGACCCGACGGAGGCGGCTCTGCCGACCCGCCGTCCGCGATGGGCTCCACGGACACGACGGCGGTGTTGAACGTGATGTGACGCCGCAGGTCGAAGGTGTCGGCGTACAGGTGGAAGTACTCCAGCATCTGGTCGCGATGGGGGAAAAGGGGCCAGTGCTCGGGCATGGGCAGGTCGGCGAAGCCGGTGACCTGACGCGAGGTGATGAGGTGGAGAGCGTCGTAGTCGTGGTTCCAGTGGCCGCCGATCGTGTCGGACTTCTCGAAGCAGTCGACGTCGTAGCCGGCATCGAGCATCGCCTTGAGGGAGGCGAGTCCTGCGGGACCGCCCCCGATGATGCAGTAGCGGGTCATGGCTTCTCCTGAGTGGCGTCCAGAACGTGGCGGGCGAGTGGGTGGTCGTGGATGCGGGCGGAGTCGGCGTCGGGGCAGGCGCGCGCGAACTCCGCGACGGTGGCGCGGATGTGCTCCTGCCAGGCGGCCACCGCCCTCCCGGGCTCGCCGGAGGACAGCGCGTCGAGCAGGCGCTCGTGGCGCTGGACGAGGGCGACGTGGTCGGTGCTGTCGTAGGTGATGCCGAGCAGGCTCACGAACGACGCAGCATCGCGGGCGCTCTGCTCGAGCATGGCGCTGATGCGCGGCAGGCCGCTGAGCGAGAGAACGGCGTCCTGGAAGGCGAGGTCGGCCTCGAGCATGGCCTGGGGATCGGCCTGGACGTCGGGATCGCGCATGGGCGCGAGCAGTCGCACCGCATCGGTGAATGCGGGGGTGGCCGCGGCGCGGAGCTCCACCGCATTCGTGAGTGCGAGGGCGCCGAGAGACATGCGCACGGCGTACACCTCGAGGACGTCATCGAAGGACGGACTGGCGACCACGGCACCGCGGTTGCGGCGCAGCACGACCAGTCCCTCGGGGGCGAGCAGGCGGATGGCTTCGCGCACCGGCCCGCGCGAGACCGCGAACCGTTCGGCGAGGTCCGTCTCGACCAGGCGGTCGCCGGGGCGCAGGGTGCCGTCGAGGATGGCCTCGCGCAGGCGTTCGGCGACGAGGTCGGCCGTCGATGTCTCCGGCAGGGGCGCGAAGGTTGACGTCATCGCATCACGTCCGCGCCGGAGAGCACAATCGTCTCGCCGTCCATGAACCCGGCGATGCCCGAGCCGGTGAGGGTCCACACCCACTCGGCGATCTCGTCGGGGTGTGCCACGCGGCCGAGGGGGATTGAGGCTGCGGCCTCGGCCATGCGCCCGGTCGCGGCATTGCCCGGCGTGTCGACCCAGCCGGGCGCGATGCCGTTGACGCGGATGCCGCGCGGAGCGAGTTCGAGGGCGAGCGACTTCGTGAGCATGACGACGGCGGCCTTCGATGCGCCGTACAGCAACTGCCCACGCGAGACCGTGAAGCCGTCGACGGAGGCGAAGTTGACGATCGCGGAGCCCGCGGACATGCGGGGAGCGCAGGCCGCGGTGACGTTGAGGATGCCGAGCACGTTGACGTCGAAGATGAGCCGGTAGAGGTCCTCCGTGTACGTGTCGAGGGTGGTGGGGGGGTAGACACCGGCGACGTTGGCGACTGCGTCGATGGGGACGTCGCCCGCGGCCTTCGCGATCGCCTCCTCGACTGCGGCGCGGTCGCGCACGTCGACGACCGCGGGCGTGAAGCGCTCGTGCGCGATGCCCATCTCCGACGCCAGGTCGATGCCGATGACGGACCAGCCGTGGTCCAGGTAGCAGCGGGCGGTGGCGTGCCCCATGCCGCTGCCCGCTCCCGTCACGACGGCGCGTCCCATGCGGGGAGGCTAGGCGGCGCACTGTAGATTGTCAACAATCGTGCCAGGGAGGCGTTGTCGAGGTGGGGGCGGGGGCGGTGGCGTCCGGGTGGGGCCGGGTCGCCGGTGCCCGTCCGCGGATCGGCGCCGCGAAACCACATCGGGGCGTCGCCTTCTTGTGGTTTGGCGGCGCTGGAGTGGGCGCCGCTGGAGTGGGGGGCGCTGGCTCGCCGGCGCCCGGGTGTCGGTCGGGTCGCCGGTGCCCGTCGGTCCATCATCCTCAGGCGCGACTTTCGTCGGATGTCCCCACCCCGAGGCGTCCGCCGTGCCGCACCGTCGTCGAGATCCACAGTCCGTCCATGCCTCCTCAACGAGGGACACTCCTCACCGCCGCGCGACTCCGCGACGCCTTTGGCACGTCGGCGTTCAGCAGTGCGTCGGCCCTGGCTCTCGGCTTCACATCGCGACAACTGGAGCAGGCGGCGCGCTCGGGTGCGATCGTGCGCATCCGGCGAGGCCTCTACGTCGTCCGAGATGACGC
>CAIVWG010000110.1 GCA_903909555.1 uncultured bacterium
GCTAAGTCGTGACTTAGCAACCATCCACGGAACTCAAACGGCCGGTGGGGTGGTGGGGTCACCCCCTTCCGGGGGGGCGATTCAGGGTGCGGCAGGATGGCGGCACGAGCTCATCCCGAGGAGATCCCATGCCCCGTCGCGCCCTTGCCCTGACCGCTTCTGTCGCCGCGGCGCTCATGCTCGCCGCGTGCGCGCAGGAGACAAGCGGAGGCTCGTCCTCCTCCGCTCCGGCCCCCGCCTCCAGCGCGGCCGAGACGTCGAGCGCACCGGCGACCTCCGCTGCGCCGGAGACGTCTGCGGCGCCGAGCCCCACGGAGACGCCCGACGCCTGCGCCAAGGAGAGCCTCCCCCTGATCAATCCCGGGACGCTCACCATCGGCACCGACAGCCCGGCCTACCCGCCGTACTTCGTTGACGACGACCCCACTAACGGCCAGGGCTTCGAGTCGGCGGTCGCGTACGCCGTCGCCGAGGGCCTGGGCTTCACCCCGGAGGAGGTCACCTGGACGGTGGTGCCCTTCAACAAGTCCTATGCCCCGGGTGGCAAGGACTTCGACTTCGACATCAACCAGATCTCGATCACGCCCAAGCGCGCGGAGGTCGTGACCTTCTCCGACGGCTACTACACGGTCAACCAGGCCGTGATCGCGCTCGACGGGTCGCCGGTGGCCGGCGCGACCTCCCTCGCCGAGCTCAAGGACGCCAAGCTGGGCGCGCAGGTGGGCACCACGAGCCTGCAGTACATCACCGACTTCGTGCAGCCGGGCAGCGATCCCTTCGTGTACAACGACACGAACGACGCCAAGTCGGCCCTGAAGAACGGCCAGATCGACGCCATCGTGGTCGACCTGCCCACGGCGTACTACATCACCGCGGTCGAGATCCCCAAGGGCAAGATCGTGGGCCAGTTCCCGGCTGTGGAGGGCGGCGAGCAGTTCGGCCTGCTCTTCCAGAAGGACAACCCGCTGGTCACCTGCGTCAACCAGGTGCTCGCCGAGCTCAAGGATTCCGGTGAGCTCCAGGCGATCCAGGATCAGTGGCTCGCGGGCGAGGCCGCTCCCTACTTCACCGAGTGACTGTCGCCGGCGGCGACCACGTCGCCGTGGACCGCGCGGGGTCGGCGCCCTACGTCGACCCCGCGCGCGTGCGCTACCGCAAGCGCCACGCGGTGCGATCCGCGGCCATCGGGATCCTCAGCCTCCTCGTCACGACCGCGGTCGTCATCGCGGTCGTCGTGCGCACGCCCGGCTGGCCGGCGGTGCAGGAGACGTTCTTCAATCCGGAGGAGTTCGCGGCCTCCTTCCCCGAGCTGGTCGAGGCCTTCTGGCTCAACATCCGGATCTTCCTCATCGCCGAGCCGCTCATCCTCATCGTCGGTCTCTCCGTCGCGCTGGTCCGACGCCTGCGCAACCCCCTCTTCCTGCCCCTGCGCCTCCTCGCCACGGTCTATGTCGACATCTTCCGCGGCGTCCCCACCCTGCTCGTCATCCTCCTGCTCGGCTTCGGCGTCCCGGCTCTCGACCTGCAGGGCGCCCCGGACAACGTCCTCGTGTGGGGCATCGTGGCCCTGGTCCTGTCGTACGGCGCGTACGTCGCCGAGGTGTTCCGAGCTGGCATCGACTCCGTCCACCCCAGCCAGCGCATGGCGGCCCGATCGCTGGGTCTGTCGGAGTGGCAGACGAACCGATACGTCGTACTGCCCCAGGCGGTTCGCAATGTCACCCCGCCGCTCCTCAACGACTTCATCTCGCTGCAGAAGGACACCGCGCTCGTGTCGGTGCTCGGCCCGATCGAGGTGCTGCGGCAGGCGCAGATCGACGCCTCCTTCAACTTCAACTACACGCCGTACGTCGCCGCCGCCTGCCTCTTCATCGCCCTCACGATCCCGATGACGCGGTTCGCCGACTGGCTGCAGGCACGACAGCGCCGCCAGCGCGGCATGGGAGCGGCGACATGAGCGCCGCGCGCATCTCCACGGGCGCTCCCATGCTGAGGATCACGGACGTGTGGAAGGCCTTCGGCGAGGAGTCGGTGCTCCGCGGCATCAGCCTCGATGTGCGCCAGCACGAAGTGGTCGTGCTCATCGGCGCGAGCGGGTCGGGGAAGTCCACGCTGCTGCGCTGTGTCAACGGCCTCGAGACGGTCGATGCCGGAACGATCCTGCTGGACGGTGACATCGACGTGACGGCGTTCAAGGCGGACCTCGACAGGGTGCGCCGCCGCGTCGGCATCGTCTTCCAGTCCTACAACCTCTTCCCGCACCTCACCGTGCTCGACAACGTGACGCTCGGCCCCCGGAAGGTCCTGCGCGAGCCCGCGAGCAGCGCCGAGGATCGGGCCCGGACCCTCCTCGCCCGATTCGGACTCCTCGAGAAGGCGGGGGACTACCCGGACCGGCTGTCGGGTGGCCAGCAGCAGCGGGTCGCGATCGTGCGGGCCCTGGCGATGTCCCCGGAGATCCTGCTCTTCGACGAGATCACCTCCGCGCTGGATCCGCTCCTCGTCGGGGAGGTGCTCGACGCGGTCCGGGAGTTGAAGTCCGAGGGGCTCACGATCCTCATGGCGACGCACGAGATGTCGTTCGCCCGCGATGTCGCGGACCGGGTCTGCTTCCTCAGCGGCGGAGTGGTGTGCGAGGAGGGTCCCCCGGACCAGGTGCTGGGCGCGCCACGCGAGCCACTCACGCGCGCGTTCCTCGCCCATCTCCTCGGCTGATGGCACCATGAGTGGGAACCCGCTCGCCTGACCGCTCGTACGAGGAGACATCCTGCACGGCCGACTGCTCGTCCTCGCCGTCTCGGCGGCCGTCCTCGGCGCGTGCACCACGTCGGCCGGCGGCGGCCCGGCCCCTGCTCCGACGTCGCCGACCTCCTCCTCCTCGACGCCGACGCCCAGCCCCACGCCGACGGTGACACCCACCCCCTCGACTCCGACGCCCACCCCCACCGTCGATCCCTGCTCCCGCGAGGCCCTGGACCTGTACTCGCCCGGCGTCCTCACGATCGCCACGAGCAAGCCGAGCTATCCGCCGTTCTTCGTGGAGGGCGACCCCCGCAACGGTCGCGGATTCGAGTCCGCGGTCGCGTACGCCGTGGCCGAAGGCCTCGGGTTCGCCCCCGAGGAGGTCGACTGGGCATACGCCACGCCGGAGAAGACGCTCTCGCCCAAGCCGAAGAAGTATGACCTCGCGATCGGGCAGTACGTCCGGACGCTGACCCGCGCACTCGATGTCTCCTTCTCCGAGCCCTACTACGTCGTGAAGGAGGCTGTGGTGGCGCTGCCGTCGTCGCCCGCGGCCAACGCCACCTCGGTCTCCGACCTCAAGGGACTGAAGCTGGGAGCGGCGACCGCGTCGACGAGCCTGCAGTACGTCACGCAGGTCATCCAGCCCAAGGACGAGCCGCTCGCGTACGACGACATCGAGACCGCGAAGTCCGCGCTGGAGGGCGGCGAGATCGACGCGATCATCGTCGACCTGCCCACGGCGTACGCGATCACGACGAGCGACATTCCCAAGGCCAAGATCGCGGGGCAACTGCCCGTGGCGGAGGGCTCGGACCGCCTGGGCCTGGTCTTCGAGAAGGGCGACCCGCTCGTGGCGTGCGTCGATGCCGTCCTCGCCGAGCTGGCGGAGTCGGGCCGGCTGCAGGCCCTGGAGGACGAGTGGCTGGCCGGGCGGGTCGTCCCCACTTTCACCGCATGACGGACCGTGCTGGCACGGGCCTCGGCTCAGCGGCAACGGCAACACACTCGCGACGCACCCGCGAGGTTGCCGGGTTCGTGGAGCGACGGCCCCTACTCTGAGGGAGTATCCGGACGCGTCTGCGTCCCTGACTCTCGGAGGTTTACATGGCGCAGGTCGATCCGATGACCGGCCTCACCGACGATGAGGAGCGCGCGTTCGTCGCCGGCATGGCGAAGAACTGGTGGCTTCTGCTCCTCCTCGGCATCGTCACCCTGATCGTGGGCGTGTTCCTCATGCTCCAGCCGGTCGTGGGCACCTACGTGGTCGCGGTCCTGCTCGCGATCTACCTCGTGGTCTCCGGCATCATCTCCATCGTTCGCGGCTTCGGTCACGGCGTTCCCGGCGGTGTCCGGGCCCTGCTGTTCATCGGCGGTGCCATCGGCCTGCTGCTGGGTCTGCTGATGTTCCGCTTCGCCCCGGAGGAGAAGGTCGAGCTCCTGGGGATCTTCGTGGCCGTCTGGTTCCTCTTCAGCGGCATCCTGCAGCTCATCGGCGCCGGCTCCACGAAGGACGGGCGCGGCTGGGCGATCTTCGCCGGGATCGTCTACATCCTCGCCGGCATCGTCCTGCTCATCAACCCGTGGGCGGTGGGCGTCTTCATCTGGATCGCCGGCATCTGGCTGGTGGTCCTCGGCATCTTCGAGATCATCTCCTCCTTCATGGTGCGCTCGAAGGCCAAGAAGCTCGCCGCGGCAGCCTGACGCTGCTCCATGGCAGCGGAGACCTCGCAGACCCTCGACCGCGGGCTGCGGGTCCTAGCACTCCTTGCCGACTCCCCCGAGGGCATGACGGTCACCGAGATCGCCATCGCCCTCGGGGTGAGTCGCACGGTCGTCTATCGCCTCGTCGTGACCCTCGAGCAGCACGCCCTGGTACGCCGATCGGCGGACGGGCGCTGCCGGATCGGCCTCGGTGTCCTCACCCTCGCCCGGCAGGCCCAGCCCCTGCTGCGCGACGCGGCGCTGCCGGCCCTGAGACGCCTCGCGGAGGCGACCGGAGCCACCTCCTTCCTCGGGGTGGTCGACGGTGGCGACCTGCTCACCGTCGCGGTGGTCGAGCCCCCTCGATCTGACGTCCACGTCGCCTATCGCCTCGGCTCGCGCACCCCGCTCGATCGCGGCGCGGGTGGCCGGGCGGTCCTGGCCGCGCGTACCGCGGGAGGCCGCCCTCTGGACCCCCCCTGGGTGGTCTCCACCGGCGACCCGCCGGGCGCCTCGGGCATCGCGGTGCCCGTGGTGGGCATTCCCGGCATGGAGGCGGCCGTGGGGGTCGTCGCCCTCGCCGCCCCCGAGTCCCTCGGGCCCCGCGTGGCCCGGGCCGCCGCCGACATCGCCCGCGCGCTCGGATAGCCGGTCACGGGGATCGTTCGCGCCTTCGGCCTTCGGCGCGACACGCGACGTACCCTGGAAGACGACGCCGTGAGGCCGGTTCCTCCGGCTCCACCGCTCCCGATCGTCCGTCGAAGGGATCGCCCGTGCGCGCCGTGACCGCCTCGCTCGCCATCGCCGCGAGCCTGCTGGCAGGTGGGCTCGCCACCGGCTCGGCGCAGGCGGCGGACGAACCCGGCCCGTCGGCCCAGTCGGGTGCGGTCGAGACCCAGGCGACGAAGCCGCGCCCGCTGGTCACCGGCTGGTTCGGCTGGTGGGCCTCGGATGCCGCCATCGATCTCATGATCCGCGAGGCCGACGGGGTCGTGGGCGAGGTCAACATCTTCTGGTGGTCCTTTCAGGGCAAGGACGCCCCGCTGTGCCTGTACGACAACGGCGACTACGACGGCGACGGTGCCTGGGGCGAGTGCCTGCGCAACACCTCGACCCCGTGGACCACGGACAAATTCGACCGGCAGCGCCGGCTGCTCCAGGCGGCCGGCATCCGCGTCCAGGCCTCGATCACCGACGTGGGGTCCGCCACTGCCCGGCAGCTCACCGCCTACCTCGCGACGCCCGAGCGGCGCCAGTCGTACGCCGACCTCATCGCGCGCCACGCCGTCAAGGCGGGCGTGAACGGGGTCGACCTCGACATGGAGAACTTCGCCTTCAACGACGGGAAGGACACCTGGAACGCCACCGAGGGCCGGTGGGTCGACTTCGTGAAGAGGCTGGGCGCCGCCCTGCACGCGAAGGGCCTGACCCTGTCCGCGACCGTGCCCGGCGGGGTGCCGCCGTTCTCCAGTGACGGAAGCCCCAACCCGGGGACGGGGTACTGGGTGTACGCGTGGGACGACATCATCGACCACGTCGACCGGCTCATCATCATGACCTACGACTACAGCTGGGACATCCCCGGACCGATCGGGCCCAATGACTGGGCGCACGAGGTCGGGCGCAGTGCCGTCGCCCAGGTGGGCCGCGGCAACGCCGGCAAGGTCTGGCTCGGCTCGCCGCAGTACGGCCGGAGCTGGCCCCTGAGGGACGGGTCGGGCTGGGTCACCGCGTCGCGCTGCCCCAGCGGCTGGGTGCCGACCGAGACCCTCGGTCGGCAGGTCTACTCCCCGGCCGAGGCCCAGGAGGTCGCGGCCCGCGTCGGCGTCGAGCCGCAGTGGAACCCCGAGTACGGCGAGTGGTCCTTCACCTTCTTCGAGCCCACCGAGGGCAAGCTCGGCAAGCGCAAGCGCACCTGCGGGGTCGAGCACGAACTGTGGTTCGCCAACACGCGCTCGGCACTCCAGCGCGCGACC
The DNA here is from genome assembly GCA_903909555.1 of uncultured bacterium. GTDB lineage: Bacteria > Actinomycetota > Actinomycetes > S36-B12 > S36-B12 > Mxb001. Next base: position 6,423 of record CAIVWG010000110.1, read on the forward strand.
GTGGCCGCCGACGAGAGGCTCGGCGGCATCGCCGTGTGGGAGTTCGGCGACGTGGGCGCGGACTTCTACCAGCGCCTGGCGAAGTACGGCCGCTCCGTCTCGCCCGCCCAGACCAAGGTGACGCTCACCGCGCCCGACGAGGCCGCCTACGGCGCGTCCGTCAAGATCAAGGTGACGACGGAGTCGTCGAACGGCGCCTCCGCGGGCGAGCGTGCGACGCTGTACTGGCAGCCCCTGTCGCGCGGCCAGCGTCGCGCGATCGACACCATCACCCTCGACAAGGACGGCAAGGGCGCGTTCGCCCCGAAGGCGGAGCGCAGCGGCACCTGGACCGTCGAGGTGACCGGCTCGTGGTCGCGCAGCGAAGGCGTCAGTCGTCCGGTCAAGACGCGGGTGCGATTCGCAGTCGACGCGGAGGCATCGACCCTGCGGCCCATCGCCGGTGACGTGGTGACCATCACCGCCACCATCGGGCCGGCACTGCCCGAGGTGACCGCCGAGGTGCAGCGCCAGGGCAAGGACGGGGCATGGGCGACCATCAAGGAGGTCGAGGTGCCCGCGAGCGGCGTGATGTCGGTCGACGTGCGGCCCACCATGCCGGGAGAGGTGCGCTACCGCGTCGTCGTGGCGGCAGCGGGGCAGTACCTCGCGGGCCAGTCCTCCGTGCTCACCCTCGACGTGAACAAGGCCTCGGGCGCGGTGCGTACGCTGTTCCAGTGACCGCACCGGCCGAGCTCGAGCGTCCCGAGGTCGAGGACGCGACCACGTCGGACCGGCCCTGGATCACGATCGTGTGGAATGACCCGGTCAACCTCATGTCGTACGTCACGTACGTGTTCATGACCTACTTCCACTATCCGCGCGAGAAGGCCGAGAAGCTCATGTGGCAGGTGCACAACGACGGCCGGGCCGTGGTGTCCTCCGGCACGCGCGAGGAGATGGAGCGTGACGTGACCGCCATGCACTCCTTCGGCCTGTGGGCGACGCTTGCCAAGGACGACTGATGGCGGTCCACGGCTTCCGTCGCACGCTCACCGGGCGCATCGTCCTGCGGGTGGACGCGGTGGAGAAGGGCCTGCTCACCACGCTCCTCGAGCAGCTCGTGGACTTCGTGGCGCCGGAGCCCGAGGACGACGACGACGACCCGCTGCACCGGCTGGTGGGCATCGCCGAGTCCGCTGAGCGGCCTGAGGACCCGGCCCTGGCCCGGCTCTTCCCCGATGCGTACCTTGACGATGCCGAGGCCGCAGCGGACTTCCGGCGCTTCACCGAGAGAGCCCTGCGCGACACCAAGGTGGCGCAGGCGCGGACCGCCCTGGACACGCTGCGGCGTTCCGGGGACAAGCTCACCCTGACCGAGCCCGAGGCCGGCGCGTGGCTGGGCGCCCTCAACGACCTGCGACTGGCGCTGGGATCGCGGCTCGCCATCACCGAGGATGCCGCCGAGGAGTTTGCGGCGCTGGACGATGATGACCCGCGCGCGGCGACGTATCACGTCTACGACTGGCTCACGTTCCTCCAGGACTCCCTGGTGCGCAGCGTGATGCCCACCGCCCCATAAAGACGCTCCCCGGCCACGACGCGAGCGTCATGGCCGGGGAGCGCTGGGCGGTCGGTGCGCGGAAGGGGGTTACGCCGCGGCACCGGCCTTGCTGGAGGGAGCTTCCTTCATCTCAGCCTCGGCGAACTCGGGGCTGTCGTCCATGCTCTTGATGCGCGCGATCTTGAAGATGAGCAGGCCGTAGAGGCACTTGGCGAGCACGTCGGCGATGGAGTAGCCGATCTGGCGGTACACGAACGAGTCGGCACCGTCGAGCCCGATCATCGGGAAGGCGTAGGAGATGGGGTAGACGCCCCAGGTCGCGAGGAGCAGCCAGCGCAGGCCGTTGAGCTCCTTGCCCACCTGGTTCGGCTGATTCTTGGCCGCCTTGCTGAGCTCCACGAAGAGCACGTAGAGGATGTAGATGAACGGAATCGTGGACAGCGCACCCCAGATCGCCTTCGCCGTGATGTCGGCGGTGATCTCGCCGGGGTAGCCGAGGATGATCATGAGGGCGGAGGCCGGGATCAGCTTCCACAGCAGGCCGCGGCGGACGGCTGCCGGGAGGGCGAGCACCGCCACGGTTTCGAAGAGCAGGAGCGGCACGGTGAGCAGCCAGTCGACGTAGCGGTAGCCCTCGTTGAAGCCGTCGCCCTTGACGAGTTGGAAGACCTCCTGGACACCGGGGGTGCCTGCGCCGACGGCGATGTAGGCGTCGGAGAAGGAGTCGAAGATCCGCATGTAGTGGTACGCGGCGATGAAGCACACCATGGCGGACACAACGAGCGCCAGGCGGTAGCGGGGAAGCACCCGCGGGGTCACCGCGAGCAGGAAGACGGTGGTCGCGGCCATCGAGGCGAGGGCCAGGGAGAGAACGTTGTACACGGTTTGGAACTGGGCGTTGGAGAGTTCGAGTACCTGCTCCACAGTCGCCCCCCTTTCGGCTTATGGCGGTTCGTGGACGGTGGTCGCCTTGACCCCGGGAGGAGACTCCTCCCACCCCGGGCATCCCGCAACTTGAACAATCCCGGGCGCGATTTACGACACCTTTCCCGTGCGGAATTGCACCCGGGAGCACGCCTAGGCTGGGGCGGTGCTGCGCATCTCCCGGGCCCACGTCGATGCGATGGTCGCCCATGCCCGAGCGGACCACCCGGACGAGGCATGCGGGGTCATCGTCGGGCCCGAAGGCTCCGATCGCCCGGAGCGGTTCATTCCCATGGTCAATGCCGCCCGATCCCCCACCTTCTACGAGTTCGACTCCGCCGACCTGCTCCGCCTCTACCGGGATATGGACGACCGGGAGGAGGAGCCGGTGGTGATCTACCACTCCCACACGGCCACGGAGGCCTACCCCTCGCGGACGGATATCTCCTACGCCTCGGAGCCGGGGGCCCACTACGTGCTCGTCTCGACCCGTGAGTGCGGACCGGACGAGGGGCCGGTGGAGGTGCGGTCCTTCCGCATCATCGACGGCGAGGTCACGGAGGAGCCGATCGAGATCGTCGCCTAGGCTTGCCCCATGCCAGTCGAGGTCCGCATCCCCACCATCCTGCGTCCCTACACCGGGGGTGCCAAGACGGTCGAGGCCGAGGGGGCGACCATCGCCGACCTGGTCTCCGACCTCGACGCGCGCTACCCCGGGATCGGCGAGCGTCTCGTCGATGACGCCGGCCTGCGCCGCTTCATCAACGTCTACCTCAATGACGAGGACGTGCGCTTCCTCGGCGGAGTCGAGACCGCCCTCACCGACGGCGACTCGCTCACGATCCTGCCCGCCGTGGCCGGCGGCGCTCCCCGCGGGAACGGCCGCGCCGTTCCGCCCTCCGCTCCCTAGCGTCACCCAGGGCCATGCGCTACGACTCGCTCCTCGACTCCGTCGGCAACACGCCCCTGGTCGGATTGCCACGCCTGTCGCCGAGCGAGGACGTCCGCCTGTGGGCGAAGCTCGAGGATCGCAATCCCACGGGATCGGTCAAGGACCGCGCCGCGTTGCGGATGATCGAGCAGGCAGAGAAGGACGGACGGCTCACGCCCGGTTGCACGATCCTCGAGCCGACGAGCGGCAACACCGGCATCTCACTGGCCATGGCAGCGCGGCTCAAGGGCTACCGGCTGGTGTGCGTCATGCCCGAGAACACCTCGGTCGAGCGGACTCAGCTGCTGCGGATGTGGGGCGCGGAGGTCGTCTACTCGCCGGGGGCCGGGGGGTCCAACGAGGCGGTTCGGGTGGCCCGCCGGATGGCGGAGGAGCACCCGGACTGGGTGATGCTCTACCAGTACGGCAACGAGGCGAACGCCGACGCGCACTACTCCACGACCGGCCCCGAGATCCTGCGCGACCTCCCCACCATCACGCACTTCGTCGCGGGCTTGGGCACGACGGGCACCCTCATGGGCGCGGGACGCTACCTGCGCGAGCACAAGCCCGACGTGCAGATCGTCGCCGCCGAGCCGAGGTACGGCGAGCTCGTCTACGGGCTGCGCAATCTCGATGAGGGCTTCGTCCCCGAGCTGTACGACCCGTCGGTGCTCACCACCCGCTATTCCGTCGGTCCCCGGGACGCGGTGCGCCGCGTCCGCGAGCTCCTCGACCAGGAGGGGATCTTCGCGGGCATCTCTACCGGCGCGATCCTCCACGCCGCCCTCGGTCTGGGGCAGCGTGCCGTCAAGGAGGGCAAGCCCGCCGACATCGCCTTCATCGTGTGCGACGGCGGCTGGAAGTACCTCTCCACGGGCGCCTACGAGGGCACCCTCGACGAGGCGGAGGATCGCCTCGACGGCACGGTGTGGGCATGAGCGCCGCGGACCGCCCGATCGGCATCTTCGACTCCGGCGTGGGCGGCCTCACCGTGGCGCGCGCCGTGCTCGACCAGTTGCCGCACGAGCCCATCCTCTACGTCGGCGACACCGCGCGCGGGCCCTACGGCCCGCTCCCGATCGCCGAGGTGCGCGCCTACGCGATCGACGTCATGGACCACCTCGTGGACTCCGGGGTCAAGGCCCTCGTCGTCGCCTGCAACTCCGCGAGTGCCGCGGCGATGCGCGATGCCCGCGAACGGTACGACGTCCCCGTCGTCGAGGTCGTCCATCCCGCTGTCCGTCGCGCGGTGAGCGCGACGCGCAGCGGCCATGTCGGCGTCATCGGCACCCGCGCGACCATCACCAGCCGCGCGTACGACGATGCCTTCGCCGCGGCGCCGCACCTCGTGCTCACGACGCAGGCCTGCCCGAGGTTCGTGGAGTTCGTCGAGGCGGGCATCACGAGCGGCCCGGAGCTCCTCGGCGTCGCCCATGACTACCTCGACCCGCTCGCGGAGGCCCGGGTGGACACGCTGGTCCTCGGGTGCACGCACTATCCGCTCCTCACCGGGGTCATCTCCTACGTCATGGGCGACGGCGTCACCCTCGTCTCGAGTGCCGAGGAGACCGCCAAGGACGTCTACCGCACGCTCGTCGCCCACGACCTGCTGCGCGATCCGGACCTTCCGCCGCCGGTGCACCGCTTCGTCGCGACGGGCGACCCGTCCTCCTTCGCCGCCCTGGGAAGCCGCTTCCTCGGCCCGGAGATCGGGCGGGTCGAGCAGGCCGCCGCCCTGGGCTCCTGACACCGCGTAGCCTGGCCGCGTGCGCGTCACGGTGGTCGGCTGCGCCGGCTCCTTCCCCGGGCCGTCGTCACCGTCGTCGTGCTACCTCGTCGAGCACGACGGGTTCGCGCTCGTGCTTGACCTCGGCAATGGCGCGCTCGGGGCGCTGCAGCGCTACGCGAGCCTCGACGACATCGATGCCGTCGCGCTGTCCCACCTGCATGCCGACCACTGCCTGGACCTGTGTTCGTTCTACGTGTACCGCCGCTACCACCCCGAGGGTCCGCGGCCGAGGATTCCGGTCTACGGCCCGGCCGGCACCGCCGACCGCATGGCTCGCGCGTACGACCTCCCTGCCCAGCCCGGTATGAACGGGGAGTTCGAATTCCGCTCCTACGACGCCCCGCTGCGGATCGGCCCCTTCACCGTCACGGTGGCCCGCGTGCGCCATCCCGTCGAGGCCTACGGCCTTCGCGTCGAGGCCGACGGCCGCAGCCTCGTCTACTCGGGCGACACCGGCCCCACCCCTGCGCTGGTGGACCTGGCTCGCGGCGTCGACGTCGCGCTGTTCGAGGCGTCGCTGCTGGACGGCATGGAGATGCCCGACGTGCACATGACGGGACGACAGGCGGCCGAGCTCGCGGCGCAGGCGGACGTGGGCACCCTCGTGCTCACCCACCTCGTGCCCTGGCATGACACGGAGGTCCTGGAGCGGCAGGCGCGCGAGGCGTTCACGGGGGACCTGCGTCTGGCCGCGAGCGGCATGACGATCGACCTGCCCTAGGGTCGTGGCATGTCCGTGAGATCCGATGGCCGGGGCGTGGCCGAGTTGCGTCCGGTGTCCTTCCAGCGCGGTTGGCTCGACCAAGCCGAGGGATCGGCGCTGGTGAGCTTCGGGCGCACGCGGGTGCTGTGCGCGGCGTCGTTCACGCCCGGGGTGCCGCGGTGGCTGCGCGACAGCGGACGCGGCTGGGTGACGGCGGAGTACGCCATGCTCCCGCGCTCGACCAACACCCGCAGCGACCGCGAGTCCGTCAAGGGCAAGCTGGGCGGTCGCACGCAGGAGATCTCCCGCCTCATCGGGCGCAGCCTTCGCGCGGTGATCGACATGGAGGCGCTGGGCGAGAACACCATCGTCCTCGACTGCGATGTCCTCCAGGCCGACGGCGGGACCCGCACCGCGGCGATCACAGGGGCGTACGTCGCGCTGGCGGATGCGGTGGGCTGGGCGCTGGAGAAGGGGCACGTGAAGTCCAGTCCGCTCGTCGACTCGGTCGCGGCGGTGAGCGTCGGCATCATCGACGGCGAGCCTCGCCTCGACCTGCACTACGACGATGACGTGCGGGCGGACACCGACATGAACGTCGTCATGACGGGATCCGGCGGCTATGTCGAGGTGCAGGGCACGGCCGAGGGGGCGCCGTTCGACCGCGCGCTGCTCACGCAGCTGCTCGACCTCGCGGCTGCCGGGTGCACCGAACTGGCCGAGTTGCAGCGCCGCGCGCTCGCCACGTGACGCGCGACATGACTCGCGACATGACGTCACCACTGGTCCTGGCGACCCGCAACGCGCACAAGGTCGCCGAACTCCAGCGCATCCTCAGCAGTGCCGGCCTCGACGTGGAACTCGTCGGCCTGGACGCCTTCCCCGATGTCCCCGAGGTCGCGGAGACGGAGTCCACCTTCGCCGGCAACGCCCTGCTCAAGGCTCGGGCCGTGTCGCAGGCCAGCGGTCTCCCCGCGGTCGCCGACGACTCCGGGCTGTGCGTCGACGCGCTCAATGGCATGCCGGGGGTGCTGTCCGCGCGCTGGAGCGGACGTCACGGCGATGACAGCGCCAACCTCGAGCTCGTCCTCGGACAGGTCCGCGACGTTCCGCCACTGCGCCGGGGTGCGCAGTTCGTGTGCGCCGCGGCCTATGCCGAGCCGGACGGCAGCGAATTCGTCGTGGAGGGCGTGCTCGAGGGCAGCCTGGCCGAGGCACCGCGCGGCGAGCACGGATTCGGCTATGACCCGATCTTCATCCCGGACGGCTACGCGCTGACCACGGCCGAACTGCGCCCCCACGAGAAGGACGCGATCAGTCACCGCGGTCAAGCCTTCCGCTCACTCACGCAGGTGCTCCAGGGCCGATCCTGACCTACTCTGGAGGAGTGGATCCCTGGATCTGGTGGATCGTCGCGGCGGGCGTGCTCGTCATCCTCGACCTCGTCACGGGCGGTTCCCTCGTCCTCCTCATGGTGGGCGGCGGGGCACTGGCCGGGGGGATCACCGCAGCCCTGGGGGCTCCGCCCGCGCTCGCCTTCGCCGTCTTCGCCGTAGTCACCGTGGCGCTTCTCGGGGTGGTGAGGCCGGTCGCCCGGCGCCACCTGCGCCAGCGTCCGAGGGCGCGCACCGGCGTCGATGCGCTGGTGGGCGCCGAGGCCGTCGTCCTCGAGCCGGTGTCCGGGATGGACGGGCGGGTGAAGCTCGGGGGCGAGGTGTGGTCGGCCCGCGCGTACGACGGATTCAGCGAGTTCGAGGTGGGCCAGCGGGTGCAGGTGCTGCAGATCGAGGGCGCGACCGCCCTCGTCGCGGCTTAGCGGAAGGAGTCGCCGTGGAAGCGGTCATCGTGGGGGTCGTCGCCGCCCTGTTCGCCATCGCGCTCGTGCTGTCGAGCGTCAAGATCGTTCCCCAGGCCCGCGCCCGGCTCGTGGAGCGGCTCGGGCGCTACCACCGCACGCTGAACGCCGGCCTGTCGATCGTCATTCCCTTCATCGACCGGCTGACGCCGCGGATCGACCTGCGCGAGCAGGTGGTCTCCTTCCCACCCCAACCTGTGATCACCGAGGACAACCTCGTCGTCTCCATCGACTCCGTCATCTACTTCCAGGTGACCGACCCGAAGGCGGCGACGTACGAGATCGCCAACTACCTCACCGGCATCGAGCAGCTCACCGTCACGACGCTCCGCAATGTCATCGGGTCCATGGACCTGGAGGAGACCCTCACCTCGCGCGACAGCATCAACGCGCAACTGCGCGGCGTGCTCGACGAGGCGACCGGCAAGTGGGGGATCCGCGTCAACCGCGTGGAGATCAAGGCCATCGAGCCGCCCCACAGCGTCCAGGAGTCGATGGAGAAGCAGATGCGCGCCGAGCGGGATCGCCGCGCGGCGATCCTCACCGCGGAGGGCGAGAAGCAGGCGGCCATCCTCACCGCGGAGGGTGCGAAGACCGCGGAGATCCTGCGAGCGGAGGGCGACGCGCAGGCGGCGATCCTGCGCGCGGACGGCGAGTCCGAGGCGATCAAGAAGGTGGTCCACGCCATCCACGAAGCGAAGCCCGACAGCCATGTGCTCGCCTACCAGTACCTCCAGACGCTCCCGGAGATCGCGCAGGGCACGGCCAACAAGGTGTGGGTGATCCCCTCGGAGTTCAGCGGCCAGGTGGCCCACCTCGCCGAAGCGCTGCGCCCGCCGACGACGCCTGCCCCCTAGGCCGGGGCGTACCCGCGTCCCGCCCGCGTCCCGCGCCGTACCCCGCGCCATACCCCGCGTCCCGCGCCGTACCCCGCGTCCCGCCCGCGTCCCGCGCCGTATATCGACAACAAGCGGCGGCGTTGGTGTGGTTTCGCGGCGCGAATCCCGACCGCAGGTGCGGCGCTGGATCGACGGGAATCCTCCGGCTCCTGCGGCTAGCATCCTGGCCATGACCGATCTCACCCGTCGCGATGCGCTGGCCCTTGGCGCGCTCCTGGGAGGCTCCGCCGCGCTCGCTGGCGTCGGAGCCGCGGCTGCCGCCCCGTCCGCTCCCGGCGTGCCCCTCGACACGCTCCCGTCACTGCCCGTCATCCGCAGCCGCAACGGCGTGCTCAGGACGACCCTGGTGGCCACGCCCCGACCGACCCGGCTCATCGGCCAGGTCACCCAGGGCCTGTGGACCTACAACGGTCTCTTCAGCGGCCCGTGCCTGCGGGCGGCGCCGGGCGATCGGATCGACATCACCATCAGGAACGAGGTCTCGGTCCCCGTCAACATCCACTATCACGGCCTCTGGGTCAGCCCGTCGGGCCAGGCCGACAACGTCTTCGTCGAGGCTGCCCCGGGGGAGTCACTGCAGTCGCGGTTGACGATCCCCCGGTCCCACCAGGGCGGCCTGTTCTGGATCCACCCGCATGTCCACGGCTACTCCAACGAGGCGCTGTGGCGGGGGCTCTCGGGCACCTTCATCATCGACGGCGGCGTCGTCGACCTCCCGGAGTACCGCGGCTGTCGCCATCGCGTCCTCGTCTTCAAGGGCTTCGCCCTGGACCCCGCTGCGGCAACCCCGACGATGCTTCCGGTCGACCAGGCCTCCGCCGAGCTCGTGCAGTTCGCCGTGAACGGCGCCCTCAACCCCACGATGGTGATGCGGCCCGGGGAGACGCAGGTGTGGAGCCTGGCCAACACGGCCAACGACGGGTTCCTGCGGATCGCGATGGACGACCACAGGATGACCGTCCTCGCCGAGGACGGATACGCGTCGTTCACCACGAGGAAGGTGCGCGAGTACGTCCTCGCTCCGGGCGCGCGCGTGGCCCTGGCGGTTACCGCCTCGACGAAGCCCGGTGCCTACGCCCTGAGCAGCCTGGGCTACGACAACGGGCAGTTCGGGCAGTGGCTGCCGCAGACCCTGGCGACCGTCCACGTCGGCGGCAGGCCGAGGACGCCGGTGCGCGCCCCGGCGCGGATCATGCCGGTGGTCTCGTGGCTCAAGGAGGAGCCGGTCAAGCGGCGCGTGTTCACCCTGTCGGCCTCCTTCACCCCGGAGACCGGGCCGGTCTTCTACATCAACGGCAAGGCGTTCGACCACCAGGACATGCACGCGTCATTCGATGTCGAGGTTGACACGATGGAGGAATGGGTCGTGCGCACGGACCCGTCCTTGCAGCAGGGTGGGGTCGTGGAGGGCCATCCCTTCCATGTCCACGTCGCCCACTTCGCGGTCGTCGGCCGCGGACGCTGGGACCCGGCGACCGGTGAGGCGACGTCGTACCACGCCGTAGAGCCTTACGGCCTCGAGGACACCGCCCAGGTGGATGCGTGGGAGTACCTCGTCATGCGACTGAAGTTCCACAAGTTCACCGGCAAGACGGTGCTGCACTGCCACATCCTGCTGCACCAGGACCGCGGCATGATGGGCGTCTTCCGGATCGTCAAGCCGGGCGCGGGTGGCGGCGAGGACGAGCACCACCACCACTGAGTCGCAGCACGGGTCCCGCGCGACCCCTACCCGCCGGTCCCGCGCGACCCCCACCCGCCGGTTCCGCGCCGCGAAACCACACCAACGAGGGGCGTTCATGTCGTTTCGCGGCGCCGGTCGACGTGCGCCGGGTGCGATTCGGCGGCGTGAGAGCGCGACAGGACATCTCCGGTGCGGAAGGCGGGACTTGAACCCGCACACCCGAAGGCACAGGAACCTAAATCCTGCGTGTCTGCCAGTTCCACCACTTCCGCGCGGGACCAGCGTACGGCGTCAGTCGATGCCCAGGTCGCGGCGGAGCTTGGCGACGTGGCCGGTGGCCTTGACCGCGTACATCGCCCGCTCGATTCGCCCGCTCGCGCCGATCACGAAGGTCGACCTGATGACGCCGACGACGGTCTTGCCGTAGAGCTTCTTCTCCCCGTAGGCGCCGTACTTCTCGAGCACCCTGTGTGCCGGGTCCGACAGCAGCGGGAACGTCAGTCCCTCCGCCTCGGAGAACTCCGCGAGGCGCTCGACCGGGTCGGGGGAGATCCCGAGCACGGCGTAGCCGGCCAGGGATCCCATCGAGTCGCGGAAGTCGCATGCCTGGATCGTGCATCCGGGCGTCATCGCCGCCGGATACGCGTACAGGATCACCTGCTGCCCTCGGTAGGACGACAGCGCGACGCGATCGCCGTGCTGGTCGGGCA
>CAIVWG010000111.1 GCA_903909555.1 uncultured bacterium
CACTCCAGCATGGTAACCCCGGGTGCGCGCCCGTTGCCCGTTGTTCTTCGGGCGGAAAGCGCCACCCGGTGAGCGAATCCGCCCGAAGAACGACCTGTCACAGGTGTGAGGTCCTGGGGCGGTCGGACGGGGATATGTCACGCTGAGGCGTGCGACCGTCGCGGGTGATCTACGTCGAGAACGACCCCGCCCTGCGCGGCATCATGACCCAGCTCCTCGAGCAGCGCCCCGATATCGAGATTCTCCTGGCGACGGGCATCGCGCACGAAGCCATCGACCGGCGTCTGGCCGAGCAGGCCGACGTCGCGCTCCTCGACCTAGCCCTTGGATCGAGCCAGATGAACGGCATCGACCTCGGCCTGGCCCTGCGGAGCCTCAACGACAACATCGGGATCGTCATCCACTCGCAGTATCGCCTCGACACGGTCGCGCGCGTCGTTCCTCCCGAGGCACTCATCGGCTGGGTCACCCTGCCCAAGTCCGGCGAACTCCCCATCGGCGATCTGGTTCAGACCTTGCGGGATGCCGCGCGGGGCATGACGCTCACCGAGCCCCTTGCCGACTCCGAGACCCTCCCCCTCGAGAGCCTCACCATCCGGCAGCGCGCGGTGATGGGGATGGCCGCATCAGGCATCAAGAGCACCGAGATCGCCCGGCGCCTGCACATCTCCCATGACGCCGTACGACAGGATCTGTCCCGTGCCTACAAGATCCTCGTCCCCGACGCGGACCCCGATGCCGATGACCTGCGGACCCGCGCCGTCCTCACGTACCTGGAGTTGACGCGCGATGACGACGCAGGCGATGGTGCCTGACCACCGACGCTGGTGGCAGTACGTCGGCCCCTGGCCGCTCTACCCGATCGCGGACGGCCTGGTCGCGGGGCTCGTCGCGCTGTCGGTGCGCTCCTTCATCATGACCCCGGCCACGGTGCCGCTGGAGCTCCTCACCGCGGTGATCTTCGGCCTCATCATCTTCCTCGTGCTCGAGGGGGCCCGTCGCTTCCTACCGCGAGTCGTGACGGCGTTCCCCGGGTACATCGCGACACTCGTCGTCGCCACCGTCGCGGCTGTCCTCGTGCGCTTCGCGCAGGGATACATCCCGGACTACCCGACACTGTCCACCGGTGGCGACATCGCGTTCGCGATCATCCGAGCTGTCGTGGGACTCATCATCATCCAGGCGATCATCGGGTCGCTCGCGGATCGACTCCAGCGCCAGGTCGATGCGACGCAGAACGCCCTCGACGTCGTCGAGGCCCAGGCGGAGGCCCTTCTCAAGGCCGACGAGGAGGTGCGCCGCTCCGTGGCGACGCTCCTGCACGACCGGGTGCAGGGCGGACTGCTGGCTGCGTGCCTGCGCCTCCAGACCGTGGCGCAGGAGAGCCCCGCCACGAGCCACGAGGTCGAACGGGTGATCCACGAACTCGAGCAGTTGCGATCGCTGGACGTCCGGCGTGCGGTCCGTACGCTCAGCCCGAGCCTCAAGGACATCGACCTGGAGACAGCGATCAGCGAGATGGCGGAGCCCTACCTGCCCGCGCTGGCCGTGTCGATCTCGATCCCCCGCGATGCCGTGGACGATCCGACGGTGCGACTGGCTGTGTACCGGATCGTGGAGCAGGGCCTGCTCAATGCCGTGGACCATGGCGGGGCGGGGCATGTCGCGGTGGCCATCGAGACCCGGCCGGAGCGCATCGAGGTCACGGTGCGCGATGACGGGCGAGGCCTGGACCCCGCATACGTCTCCGGCTTCGGCACCACGCTCGTCGACACCTGGTGCCGGGCCCTCGGAGGGACGTGGTCGCTCACGCCGGGGTCCGGCGGCGGGGCCACCCTCACGGCTGTCCTCCCGGTGAGGGCAGAAGCAGGCCCGTCGCCGCGATAGGCGGGGCGGCGTACGGCCGTCAGGAGCGCACGCGGTACCAGTCGTACGTCGACGCGACACCGTCGTGCAGGCCGATCCGGGGTGACCACCCCAGGGCCGTGATACGCGAGACGTCGAGCAGCTTGCGCGGGGTGCCGTCGGGCTTGGACGTGTCCCACTCCAGTGATCCGGAGTAGCCGACGACATCCGCCACCAGGGCGGCAAGGTCGGCGATGGTCTCGTCGTCGCCCACGCCGACGTTGATGTGCTCGGGGTCGTCGTAGGTGTCCAGCAGGTGCAGGCACGCCGCGGCCAGGTCGTCGACGTGGAGGAACTCCCGGCGCGGGCTCCCGGTGCCCCACAGCGTGACCGACGGCGTACCCGCATTGGTGGCCTCGTGGAAGCGTCGGATCATCGCGGGGAGCACGTGCGCGGTCTGCAGATCGAAGTTGTCGCCGGGGCCGTAGAGGTTGGTGGGCATGGCCGAGATCCAGCGGCGTCCGTACTCGCGGCGATAGGACTGTACGCCGATGATCCCGGAGATCTTGGCGATGGCGTAGGCGTTGTTGGTCTCCTCGAGCGGGCCGGTGAGGAGCGCGGATTCCGGGATGGGCTGTGGGGCGAGCTTGGGGTAGATGCACGACGACCCGAGGAAGAGGAGCCGGTCCACCCCGGCGGCGTGCGCGGCCTCGAAGAGGTTGGTCTGGATGCGGATGTTGTCGGCGAGGAATTCCGCCGGGTACGTCGAGTTCGCCATGATGCCGCCTACTCGGGCGGCGGCGTCGACGACGACGTCGGGGCGAGCGGAGAGCAAGGCGTCCATCGCCGCGTCGCGATCGGTGAGGTCCACCTCGGACGACGACCAGCCGATGAGGTTGGTGAAGCCCGCACCCTCAAGGGCTCGCCACAGGGCCGAGCCCACCATGCCGCGGTGGCCGGCGACGTAGACGCGCGCGTCCGGGGAGAGCATGCCCACGACCCAAACCTAGTGGA
>CAIVWG010000112.1 GCA_903909555.1 uncultured bacterium
CCCGGAGCGGGATCGTGGCCCTCACGCTCACGGCGACGCCTGCGCAACGGGATCATCCTCACGGTGGTGTTCGTCGTTGCGGTCGTCGCGGTCGTCGCCGGCGCCGTCGCATGGGTCAACGCGCAGTGGTACGTCGGCACCGATGACAGCCGGCGCGTCATCGTGTACCAGGGCCTTCCCTTCACCGTCCTCGGAGTTTCCCTGCGCACGCCCGTCGTCGTCTCCGAACTCAACATCGACGAGCTCCCGCGGCTGCTGGCCGACGACGTCTCCAACGGGATGCCCGCGCAGAACCGCGTCGACGCCGAGGCCATCGTGATCCGTCTCCAGGCCGAGGCCGCAGCGTGCGCGGTGCCACGGCCGCCGACCGGGTGCCCGACCGCCGAGACCACCATCGGCGGTATCGCCCCATGAGCGTTGCCGCACCGTCCCAGGCCACGCCTGCCGTTCGCCAGCGCACCCGCCGCAACGTCGAGCTTTTCCTGCTGTTCCTCGCCTGGGGCCTCGGCGTGCTGGGTGCCTATCAGGTGAGCTGGGCCACGGGGGAGCCCCTGCATCCGAGGTTCTGGCTCACCGCCGGGATCGTCGGCGGCATTGCCTTGACGACCCACGTCATGGTGCGCTGGCGAGCCCCGTACGCGGACCCCTTCATGCTCCCCATCGCGACCGTGCTCACCATCCTCGGGCTCGTCGCGATCTACCGACTCGACGTCGCGGCCCTGCAGCGCGCGGAGCGCGCCGAGGCGCCCCTGCCCACTCCGGACGTCTACAACCAGCTCACCTGGTACGCGATCGCCGCGGTTCTGTTCATCCTGGTTCTCGTGTTCCTCCGCGATCACCGGGTGCTCCAGCGCTACACCTACACCGCCGGCCTCATCGGCCTGATCCTGCTCGTGCTGCCGCTGGCGCCGATCATCGGCGCCACGGTCAACGGCGCCACGCTGTGGGTGCGGATCGGAGGCCTGACCTTCCAGCCCGCGGAGCTCGCCAAGATCCTGCTCACGATCTTCTTCGCCGGCTACCTCGTGGTGCACCGCGACTCCCTCGCCGTCGTGCGGACGAAGTTCCTCGGCATCGGATTCCCCCGGGCGCGGGACCTCGGGCCGATCCTCGTGGCCTGGGGGGTATCGCTCGGCATCCTCGTCTTCGAGCGCGACCTCGGCACGTCCCTGCTCTTCTTCGGGCTCTTCGTGTGCCTGCTCTACATCGCCACCCAGCGGAAGTCCTGGCTCTTCCTCGGGGCACTGCTCTTCGCCGGCGGCGCCGTTCTCGCCTACCTGCTCTTCGGCCACGTCCGCACCCGGGTGCAGATCTGGCTGGATCCCTTCGCCTACTCCGACGCCGGGGGCTACCAGATCGTCCAGTCCCTCTACGGCTTCGCCAACGGAGGTCTCTTCGGCGCGGGGCTCGGCCGCGGCTATCCCGAGCTCGTTCCCTTCGCCAACACCGACTTCATCCTCGCCGCCCTGGGGGAGGAGCTCGGCCTCGCCGGAGTCGTCGCGGTGATCCTCCTCTACGCCGTGCTCATCGAGCGCGGCCTGCGCACCGCGGTGGCCGTGCGCGATCCCTTCGGGCAGTTGCTCGCCGCCGGCCTGTCGATCACGCTGGCCATTCAGGTCTTCGTCATCATCGGCGGCGTCACCCGGCTCATCCCGCTCACCGGCCTCACCACCCCGTTCCTGTCGTACGGCGGGTCCTCGCTCGTGGCGAACTGGATCATCGTGGCCATCCTGCTCGTGATCTCCCATCAGGCGCGCAAGCCCGCGGTCGCCTCGACAGCGGCGCCCTCCGGCGATGCCGCCACGCAGGTGTTTCGCCGATGATCCGATCCATCCGGCGTATTGGATACGTCTTCGGGATCCTCCTGCTCGCCCTACTCGTGAACATCACCTACGTGCAGGTCTTCGTCGCCGATGACTACCGCTCCCGCGCCGACAACCGTCGGGTCATCCTCGACGAGTACGGCCGCCAGCGCGGTCCCATCCTCACCGGACCCGAGCCCATCGCACTGTCGGAGGAGACCAAGGGGGCGCTGCGCTACCTGCGGGTGTATCCCGAGGGCCCCATGTACGCCCCGGTCACCGGCTTCTACTCCATCGTCTACGGCGCCACCGGGCTGGAGCGCACCGAGAACGACGTGCTCACCGGATCCTCGGACCTGTTCTTCGTCGACCGACTCCAGCAGCTCATCGCAGGGCGTCAGCCCCGCGGCGGGGCCGTCACCACCACCATCGACGCGGCGGCACAGAGCGCAGCCTGGGAGGGCCTCAGCGGCACGAGCGGCGCCGTCGTCGCGATCGAGCCCACGACCGGGCGGATCCTCGCCAGCGTCCAGTCGCCGTCGTTCGACCCCAACCTGCTCTCCTCGCACCAGCCCCAGCAGATCAGGGAGTACTACGAGGAACTCCTCGACGACCCCAGCCAACCGCTCCTCAACCGGCCGATCGTCGCCCTCAACCCGCCGGGATCGACGTTCAAGCTGGTCACCGCCGCCGCGGCGCTCGCCTCGGGGGAATTCACGCTCGATTCCGTCCTCCCCGGCCCCGCGGAGTACGACCTTCCCCTCTCCTCGCGCACGATCCGCAACTGGACGGGCGAGGAGTGCGGTCCCAACGGCGAGGTGACCCTCATCGAGGCGCTGGCGATCTCGTGCAACACGGCGTTTGCGTGGCTGGGCAATGAACTCGGCGACGACGCGCTGCGGGCCCAGGCGGAGGCGTTCGGATTCGATACCGCCTTCGAGATCCCGTTGCGGGCGTCCACGTCCCGCTTCCCCGAGAGCCCCGATCCTCCGCAGACGGCGCTCAGCGCCATCGGCCAGTTCGACGTCCGCGCGACGGCGCTGCAGATGGCCATGGTGGCCGCCGGCATCGGCAACAACGGCGTGGTCATGGAGCCCTACCTCGTCCAGGAGATCCGGGCTCCCAACCTCGCCATCCTGCGCACCACGGACCCGGTGATCTTCGACACCGCGATGACGCCTCAGGACGCGCGGCAGCTGCAGGAGATGATGGTCGCCGTCGTCGAGCGTGGCACCGCCGGCATCCTGCAGGGCATCACCGACGCCGAGGGCCGCCCGGTCCCCGTGGGTGCCAAGACCGGCACCGCGCAGACCGGCAACGACCGCTCTCCGGTGGCCTGGATGGTGGCCATGGCTCCCGCCACCAACCCCCGCGTGGCCGTTGCCGTGGTCGTCGAGGACGGCGGGCTCGCCGAGGTCAGCGGCAACGCGCTGGCCGGGCCCATCGCCCGCGCCGTGATCGAGGCGATCCTCCAGTGACCCTCCCGGCCGCCCACGCGCGGATCCCCACGGAGTCCGGTGTCACCCCGGGGGCGCGGGGAACCTCCTGGGACACTGGCGCGTCAAGAGAAGGGAGGTAAGGGGCGTGACGCAGGAACCCGGGGCCGGCCGCATGCTCGGCGACCGCTACGAGCTGATCGACGTCATCGGCCGTGGCGGGATGGCGGAGGTCTGGGAAGGCCACGATGTCCGCCTGGGCCGCCGCGTCGCGATCAAGATCCTGCGCCCCGACCTGGCCCGCGACCCCGCCTTCCAGGCCCGATTCCGTCGCGAGGCCCAGTCCGCGGCCTCCTTGAACCACCCCAACATCGTCGCCGTCTACGACACCGGCGAGGACATCCTCACCGACGGATCCGACTCCCAGGCCGTGCCGTACATCGTCATGGAGTACGTCAACGGAATGACGCTGCGCCAGCTGCTCTCCAGCGGCCGCCGTCTCCTCGTCGAGCGGTCCCTGGAGATCATCGCCGGCACCCTGGCCGCTCTCGACTACGCCCACCGCCACGGCATCGTTCATCGCGACATCAAGCCCGCCAATGTCATGCTCACGCGCACGGGCGAAGTCAAGGTCATGGACTTCGGCATCGCGCGCGCCGTCAACGACACCGGCAGCACGATGACGTCAGCGCAGACGGTCATGGGCACCGCGCAGTACCTCTCCCCGGAGCAGGCACGCGGCGAGGTCGTCGACGCGCGCAGCGACCTGTACTCCACGGGAGTCCTCCTCTACGAGCTCCTCACCAGCCGGCCGCCCTTCACCGGGGACTCCCCCGTCTCCATCGCCTACCAGCACGTGAGCGAGCAGCCCACGCCTCCGTCGCAGGTCGACGCCGAGGTCCCCCGCGACGTCGACGCCATCGTGATGCGCTCCCTCGCCAAGCGGCCCGAGGACCGCTACCAGACCGCCGCAGAGTTCCGGGCGGACGTCGACCGGGCCATCATGGGCGCTCCCGTGACCGCGGCGGTCCCCGCGATCGTGGAGCAGCCCACGCAGCTCATCAGTCCCGTGGCCGCCACCGAGGTCTACGCCATCGACACCGCGCCCGTGCGCGGGCGTCGGGCCCAGCGTGGTGCCGGCTTCGTCGTCGCCGTGACCATCGCCGTCCTCGCGGTGATCGGGCTGGGCATCCTCGCGGCCGCGCTCGTCCTCAATCGGCCCGGATCCGCGCAGGTCGCCGTACCCAATCTCGACGGCCTGACCGTCGTGCAGGCGCAGTCGGTCCTCGAGCGGGAGGGCCTCATCATGGGGTCGCAGACCCCGGAGATCTCCGACCGTCCCGTCGACACCGTCATCGGTCAGCAGCCCACGCCCGGCGAGCAGCTCGAGGTGGGTCAGGCGGTCAACGTCACGGTGAGCGCCGGCAAGGACAAGACGCAGGTGCCGCCCCTCATCGGGCTCACGTCCGTGGCCGATGCCGAGACGGCTCTTGCCGATGCCAACCTCATCCTCGGTCGCGTGACCGAGCAGGACGGCACCGAGCCCGCGGGGTACGTCCTCGCCCAGTCGCCGAAGGAGGGCGATTCGGTCGACGTCGGCACCAAGGTGGACATCGTCATCTCCAGTGGCAAGGTGCCCGTCCCCTCGGTCGTGGGTCAAACCGAGGACGCTGCCCGCGGTGCCATCTCGGCTCTCGGGCTCAAGGCCGAGGTGGTCTACCAGGAGTCCCAGACGGTCCCGCAGGGCGTGGTCCTCGAGCAGGATCCCCCGTCGGGGGAGGCCGTGGACAAGGGGACGATCATCACCCTCGTCGTGGCCTACTCCCCCGAGCCCACGCCGGAACCCACGCCGGAGCCGACACCCGAGCCCACGCCGGAGCCGACACCCGAGCCCGAGCCGACACCCGAGCCCGAGCCCACGGGCACGGGGGACCCGCTCTTCCCCTAGTCCGAGGCCGCGGACGTCCCCACGACGGGGGCCAGCCCCTTGGATCGCTCGACCGCGGTCGTGTCACCGCAGACGGCGAGCCAGTTGGCGAGCAGCCGGTGCCCGCCCTCGGTGAGGACCGACTCGGGGTGGAACTGAACTCCCTCGATCGGGAGTTCGCGATGGCGCAGGGCCATGACGACACCCTCGGTCCCCGGACCCGCCACCACGCCCGGCGCGGTGGTCCCGGTGACCTCGAGTTCGGCCGGAATGCTCGCGGGGACCACGGCGAGGGAGTGGTAGCGGGTGGCGGTGAAGGGACTCGGCAGCCCCGCGAGGACCCCTTCCTCGCGGTGGTAGACCGACGACGTCTTGCCGTGGAGGAGTTCCGGGGCCCGGTCGACGATCCCGCCGAAGGCCGCCGCGATCGCCTGATGACCCAGGCACACTCC
>CAIVWG010000113.1 GCA_903909555.1 uncultured bacterium
GGCACCTGGTCATCGAGCGCGCCCGCGCGATCCAGCTCGAGAATGCCATCGGAGAACATCTCGCTCCAGATTCTCAGCCCGCGGCGCGGGGTGAGTGCCCGCAGCGTGGCGTCGGGGATCGAGCCGATGCCGAGCTGGAGCGTGGAGCCGTCCACGACCCTGTGGGCGATGAGGTCCCCGATGGCGAGCGCGGCGTGGTCGGGCTCCTTCGCCGAGTGGTGCACGAGTGGCTCGTCCACCTCGCAGAGGTAGTCGATGTCCGGTGCGTGGACTTGCGCATCGCCGTACGTGTAGGGCATCTGCGGATTGGCCTGGGCGATGACCGGTGCGCCCACCTCCTGCGCCGCCTCGATGGCCGCCGGCATGACGTTGACCTCGATGCCGAGGCTCACCGTGTCCTGGCGAGGGACCGAGGTGTGGAGGAGTACCGCATCCGGCCGGAGCGGGCCCCGGAACATCACCGGCACCATGCTGAGGCGCGACGGGATGTAGACCAGGCGCGGACTGTGGCGCATGCCGGGACCCACGAACGTCGTCTCCAGGGTCACGCCCTCGCGATCGGGAATCCCCTTCTGGGCGTTGAGCAGGTGCAGGGTGTAGGTCTCGACCGTCCGGTCGAGAAGGTCGAGCAGCGCGTGCGGCGTGGCGAAGTTGCCGGACACCACGATGCGCGGATCGCGCGGGAGGCGGGAGAAGATGGACGCGAGCTGCTCGGTGCTGACCTGCTTCACGCCCCCAGTGTGCTCCCCTACAGCTCCCAGTCCTCCGCCAGGACTCGCTGCTGCAACGACATGCGCAGCGGATCCAGCCGCAGGATCCCGGGAGGCCCGGACAGCAGGTCGGGAAGATCGGTCATGAGCTGTGCGAATCCCTCGGCCGAGCGATGCGCTGTTTGCGCCTCCTCGTCGCGGAACACCTCGTAGAGCCACACGATGTCGGCGTCGTCGGGGTCGAGGTGGACGATGAAGACCTCCGTGCCCGGCTCCTCGGACAGGCCGTCGGTGTAACGGTTGAGCACGTCGAGCAGGGCGGCCCGGCGCCCGGGAGCGCTGGACAGGCGGACGAGCAGGCCCGTGCGCCCAGGCAGGAGGGCCTGGGCCGGCTCGCCACTCGGCGGAACGTCGGGCTCCATGCCTCCCACCCTAAGACGACGGAAGCAGCCCGACGCTGCGCAGCCACGCCGCGGTGCGCTCGCGCCCCTCGGTGAGGGGCACGCCGGGCGTCCATCCCAGCTCCCGCAGGGCCGCGTTGGAGTATGCCGCCCTGCGCCGGAGGTAGCGAATGGACTGGCGGTCGAGGTCCAGTCGGCGTCGCCACCGGTCTGGGAGTACGGCGGCTGCGGCACCCACGAGGGGCTCCGCCAGCCAGCCGGGCAGCTCCGGCACCCAACCCATTCCCAGCTGGTCGGCGTACCAGCCGTAGAAGTCACGGGTGAGGGTCGCGTGGCCATCGGTGGCGATGAAGGCACGTCCCGACGCCGATGCGCCCGCGGCGACGACGGTCTCGATGGCGTCGACGAGATTGTCGACGTACACGTGATTGATCACGGAGTGCCGCGGGTCGACGTAGAGGAACGTCCCGTCGCGCATGTGCTGGACCGGGCGCACGATCCATGGGATCGACATGGGCCCGTAGACGTCTCCCGGCCTGATGACGTGGACGTCGAAGCGCCCCGGCTCGTCGATCCCCCGGAGGAGGTGCTCGGCACGGATCTTCGTCGCGCAGTACGGGTTATCCGCGTGATCGAGGGGACCGTCCTCGGGGCAGCCATCGGGGAAGTCAAAGCCGTGCACCATGACGCTCGACAGGTGAACGAACGACGAGGCTCCCGCATCGCGGGCCGCCAGGGCGACGAGGCGAGGAGATCGGGCGTTGACGAGGTCGAAGTCCCGCCAGTCCCCGGACTCCGCCACGATGGCCGCGGTATGGACGACCACGTCGGCGCCCTCGACGAGACGCGCGACGTCGGCGGGGTCGGTCGCGCTGCCGACGGCGTAGTCGATGCGTGGATCGGCGTCCGGTGTTAGGGGGTCCGCGGGGTCGGGCAACCGCAGGTCGAGGCCGCGCACCCGCCATCCGCCGTCCGCATAGCGCCGCGCGACCGCGTCACCGATGAAGCCCGAGACGCCGGTGACGGCGATGGTCGGCATCAGTGGAAGGGCGGGCGCTCGTCGGCGAGCCCCGACCACCGGCCGGCAGTACGCCAGATCCGGGCGACGGCGTCGGTGTCCTCCGGCGTCACCAGGTTGCCCATCACCCGCAGGGCGATCGTCATGAGGAACGTCGACCGCATCCCGATCGGCCCCAGGGCGGGGAGCAGGCCCGGCACCGTGATGAGCGATGCGAGCCGTCGGGCGATGGAGAACGCCGGGCCGTACCTCTCGCGCAGCAGGCCCGGCCACAGCGCGGACATGTCGTAGGTCGCCGATCGGCTCGCGAGCACCTGGGCGGCGAGGTGCCCGGTCTCGAGGCCATAGTCGATGCCCTCGCCGTTGAGGGGGTTGACACAGCCGGCAGCATCGCCCACGAGCAACCAGTTCGGACCAGCCACACCGGATACCGCACCGCCCATGGGCAGGAGTGCCGACCAGGGCGCGCGCACGTCGTCGTGCAATTGCCAGTCGTCGCGCTGGCTATCGGCGTAGTGCGCGAGCAGCGCGCGCAGGTTGATGTCGGCAGGTCGCTTCGAGGTCGCCAGAGTCCCGACGCCGATGTTCACCTCGCCGTCTCCGAGCGGGAAGATCCAGCCATATCCGGAGAGGATCCGATCGTCCTCGCCCCGCAACTCCAGGTGGGAGGAGATCCACTCGTCGTCGCTGCGGTCGGACTTGATGTAGCCACGCGCGGCGACGCCGTACGCCGTGTCCCGGTGCCATTGGCGACCCAGTGAGCGGCCGAGCTGGGAGCGTGCCCCATCCGCCACGACGAGGCGAGCGCACGAGATCTCCTCCACCCCGTCGCGTCCGCGCACGCGGACGGCGGTGACCCGGCCGCCGTCGTCCTGCTCCACTCCCACGGCCCGGCGCCCATCGAGCGCTGTGGCGCCGGAGTCGAGGGCGACCTGCCGGATGGCGTGGTCGAGCTCGAGGCGCGGCGCGGCCCCGCCGTAATCGGGCAGACCGCCCCCGGGCCACGGCAGGTAGAGGAGCTGCCCGAAGCCCGCCGCGCGCAGCCCGCGGTTGCGGGCGCGGCCGCTGAGCCAGTCGGTCAGGCCGAGACGGTCGAGTTCGGCGATGGCGCGGGGGGTGAGCCCGTCACCGCACGGCTTGTCGCGGGGGAACTCCTCGGCATCGAGGAGGACCGTCTCGAGGCCGGCCTGCGCCGACCAGGCGGCCGCTGCCGAGCCCGCGGGCCCGGCTCCCACGATGAGGACGTCGGTGCGCATGAGCCCATGGTGGCGCGTCGCCCCGCGATCAGCGAATCGGGGGAGCGGCCCGCCGGTATCGCCTAGCCCGCGTTGACGTTGAAGTTGAAGGAGCCC
>CAIVWG010000114.1 GCA_903909555.1 uncultured bacterium
CGGACGGGCCTACCTCACGGTGCTCGACGGGCACACTCCCACGAGCATCCCCCTCACGGAGATCAACGGGACGTCCGGCAGCGCCCTGTCGTGCCCGGAACCCGACTGGTGCATGATCGTCGGTGCGGTGCACACCGCAGCACCGTCGGATCGCACCTGGGCCGCCGTCTATGCCGACGGTGTCGTCACCTATCCGGCGACGCCGACGCCCACGAACGGCATGCAGGGCCAGGGCTATCTCCACGACGTGTCCTGCACCTCTGCCGCATGGTGCGTGGCCGTCGGCCACTACTTCGACCGTCAGGGCAGCGTGCAGGGACTCATGCTGCAGTGGAACGGCCGGACGTGGAAGCGGATCGAGGCCGGCCCGACCGCCGGGCGCTTCCTCACGGCCGTCGACTGCGTCGCGGAGGGACACTGCGTCGTGGGATCCTCCACGGACCGCCTTCAACTGCGGCAGTGGACCCCGCGCGGATGGTTCCGCATCGCCGTGCCCGCCGACGGCAAGGTGATCGCCCCCTCGGGGCTCGACTGCCACAGCCTGAACTCCTGCATGGTCGCCGGATTCGACACGGCGGCGGATCCCCCCGTGGGCGCCCTCCTGCGCACCACGGGCCGCGAGTCCTATCGCGTGGCGCTCGCCACCACCCCGGCGACGTTCATCCTCAATGCGGTCGCCTGCTCGGCGGACGGCACGTGCCTCGCCGTGGGCGGCACCGAGGAGAAGTACGCGCGCGGGGGTGTCGTGTGGATCTCGCCCACCGACAAGGTGCGCCTCACCGTGCCCTACATCCCCCAGCCCTACGGGACGCAGCTCACCGGGGTGTCCTGCAACCCGCGCTGCGTGGCAGTAGGCCAGGGGGCCTCGGCGGGCTACCTCCTCACGCCGTACGCCGTCATCGCGCGCTAGCCCGCCGCATCCGCGTCCAGGCGGCGCAGCGCCTCGGTGAAGTCCGGCGGGTCCGGGGACTCGACGACGAGTCGGTCCCCCGTCGCCGGGTGCTCCAGCGCGAGGCGCGCGGCGTGCAGGGCCGGGCGTGCGAGCCCGAGCCGCTCGGCCAGGGTCGGGTCGGCGCCGTACGTCGTGTCGCCCACGAGCGGATGCCTCATCGCCGCAAGGTGGACCCGGATCTGGTGGGTGCGCCCGGTCTCGAGATTGACCTCGACCAGGCTGGCCCGCGGGAACGCCTCCAGGGTCTCGTAGTGCGTGATGCTGGGCCGCCCGCCGCTCACGACCGCCATGCGCCAGTCCTGGGTCGGGTGGCGATCGATCGGCGCGTCGATCGTGCCCGCGAGGGGATCGAGATGGCCCTGCGCGATCGCCCGGTAGGTCTTCTCCACGGTCCGCTCGCGGAACTGATCCTTCAGGGCCGCGTATGCGGCCTCGCTCTTCGCCACCGCCATGAGGCCCGTGGTGCCCACGTCGAGGCGGTGGACCACGCCCTGGCGCTCTGCGGCGCCCGACGTGGAGATGCGATAGCCCGCGGCCGCGAGACCCCCGACGACGGTGGGACCCGTCCACCCCGGGCTCGGGTGTGCCGCGACGCCGACCGGCTTGTCGACGATGACGACGTCGTCGTCGTCGAACACGATGCGCATGCCCTCGACCGGCTCAGGCTCCCGGTCTGCCTCGACGTCGGGGAACTCCACATCGATCCATTGGCCTTGAGCCAGGCGTTCCGCACGCGCCACCGCGCGCTCGTCGACGCGGACGTGGCCCGCATCCACGAGTTCCGCGGCAGCCGTGCGCGACAGTCCCAGCATCCGTGAGAGGGCGACGTCGAGCCGCTCGCCCACCAGTCCCTCAGGAACCGGGAGGCGACGCACGTCAGGCATCGGCAGCGACGCTCGCGGTCGGCTTGCCGGTGAGTTCGACGCCCCGGATGGTGAGGAGCACCATGAGGATCGCCGAGCCGACGATGGCCATGTCCGCCACGTTGAAGATCGGCCAGTTGGGCAGCTGGAGGAAGTCCACGACGTACCCCTGCCCCGGCCCCGCATAGGCCTCGCCCACGCCCGGCGGGCGGATGATGCGGTCGATGAGGTTGCCCAGCGCACCGCCCAGGAGCCCGCCGAGTGCGATGGCCCAGGCGACGCTCCCCAGGCGCCGCGCCGTGCGCAGGATGACCACGGCGACGACGAGGGCGATGATCGCGAAGATCCAGGTGAATCCCGCACCGAGGCCGAATGCCGCCCCCGTGTTCTCCGTGAAGGTGAGCTTGAGAATGGGGCCCAGGATCTCGATCGGCTCGCCTCCGCCGTAGATCCGCGGCTGGAGGTGCGCCAGGGCCAGTGCCTTGGTGACCTGGTCCACGAGGATGACGCCCAGGGCGACGGCGACCGTGACCCAGAGCAAACCGGAACGGCGGGAAGGCACGGCGTCGCCGGGATCGGGGGCGCCGTCGTCCGTCACTCGACCAGGCTACGCGAAGGCGGGACGCCTCGCGCCGACAGGCACGTGCCCTCAGTAGGCGCGACGCTCCTCGAGTTCCTTGCAGGCGAGGCACATGGTCGCCCGCGGGTAGGCCTGCAGCCGGAACTTGCCCACGGGCTTGCCGCAGGTCTCGCAGATGCCGTAGGTGCCGTTGCGGATGCGATCGAGTGCCCGTTCGGTCTGGAGGAGCATGTCCCGAGCGTTGTTCGCCAGTGACATCTCGTGCTCGCGCTCGAACGTCTTGCTCCCGGCATCGGCCTGGTCGTCCCCGGCACCATCACCGGAGTCGGCGACGAGCTCGGCGATGTCGGCCTCGGTGTCCGCGATCTCCTTCTGCAGACGCTTCACCTCGGCCAGGAGCTGGCCGCGCATCTCCGCGATCTCCGCGGGGGTCCAGGGCGACTCGTCCTCACGGACCGCCAACCGCCGGTTCGCCGGCGCGACCTTCTTCGCCGGCGCCTTCTTGGCCGGGGCCGCCTTCTTGGCCGGGGCCGGCTTCACGGGCACCGCCGCCTTAGCCGGCGCGGCCTTCTTCACGGGCACCGCCGCCTTAGCCGGCGCGGCCTTCTTCACGGGCGCGGCCTTCTTCACGGGCGCGGCCTTCTTCACGGGCGCCGCCTTTTTCACGGGCGCCGCCTTTTTCACGGGCGCCGCCTTTTTCACGGGCGCCGCCTTTTTCACGGGCGCGGCCTTTTTCACGGGCGCGGCCTTCTTCACGGGCGCGGCCTTCTTCACGGGCGCCGCCTTCTTCGCCGGAGCCGCCTTCTTCGCCGGTGCCATCCCATCCCCGATCGCAGGTAGGCGAGACCGGTGGGGAGACCCGCCGCCCGGCGGGCGGCGCACGGTCGCGCTGAGTCCGCCTGAGGTTAGGCGCACCCGGGTCCCCCCGCAATACGCCGCGCCGCCCACCGCCTCGCGCTGGCGGTCAGGACCCGCCCGCCCGGACCGGCATCTCCCCCGCCAGGCCCACAAACCCGCATTTTCGGAGTAAAGTCTTGATTCATGACGCAAATGCGGATATCCCAGGCGGCGGAGTACCTCGGGGTCAGCGATGACACCCTCCGTCGCTGGATCGATGCGGGCCGCATCGCCGCGACGTCCGACGCGGCCGGTCGCCAGGTCCTCGAGGGGGCCGAGGTGGCACGACTGCTTCGGGAGGGTCAGGCCCCACCCGCGGCCGTCGCCGCCCCCGTGGTGGGACGCTCAGCACGCAATCGCTTCCCCGGGATCGTCACGCGCGTGGTCAAGGACACCGTCATGGCGCAGGTCGAGATCCAGGCGGGCCCACATCGGGTGGTGTCGCTCCTGAGCCGCGAGGCCGTCGACGAACTCGGGCTGGAGGCCGGCTCGCTGGCGATCGCGACGGTGAAGGCGACGAACGTGGGGATTGAGGTCCCCGAGGCATGATCCGCCTCCTTCCCGCACTGCCGCGACTTGCTGTGGCGTGTGCCCTCCTCCTCGCCACCGGGCTCACCGGGTGCGGCACCAACGACGGGCCCGACACGGTCGAGCGCGTAAACGTGGCCGCGGCTGCCGACCTGCGCTACGCACTCGACGAACTCGTCGCCCAACTTGAGGCGGACAACCCCGCCGTGGACTACACCGTGACCTACGGATCATCCGGGCAGTTCCTGCAGCAGATCGTCAACGGCGCCCCGTTCGACGTGTACCTCTCCGCTGATCGCCAGTACCCCGATGAGTTGGTGAGCAAGGGGTTCGCACGCGATCCCTTCACCTATGCCGTGGGACGACTGGTGCTGTGGGTCCCGGAAGGCTCCGCGCTCGATCCCGCCCAGGGACTGGGCATCCTCGCGGAGACGGACCGCATCGCCATCGCCAACCCCGAGCACGCACCCTACGGCCGTGCCGCCGTGGCGGCCATGACGTCTGCAGGCGTCTACGACCTCGTGGAGGGCCGCATCGTCATGGGCGAGAACGTCTCCCAGGCCGCAGAGTTCGTCCTGTCCGGCAACGCGGACGCCGGCATCGTCGCCCTCTCCCTCGTCCTCTCCGACCCGTTGCGCGACGTCGGCGCGTGGTGGGAAATACCGCGTGACACGTTCCCCCGCCTGGAACAGGCCGGGGTGCTCCTCTCCGACTCGACCGGCGCCCGGGCCTTGAGGGACGCCATCGTCGGGGCGGACGGCAGGGCCGTCCTGGCCCGCTACGGCTTCGAGATTCCGGAGGCCTGAATGCTCGACTGGCCATCGATCGCCCTCAGCCTGCAGCTCGCCACCGTGACCACGGTGATCCTCCTCGCCGTGGGCATCCCCCTGGCCGCGTGGCTTGCCT
This sequence comes from uncultured bacterium, assembly GCA_903909555.1. Classification (GTDB taxonomy): domain Bacteria; phylum Actinomycetota; class Actinomycetes; order S36-B12; family S36-B12; genus Mxb001. The sequence continues at coordinate 4,727 of CAIVWG010000114.1, forward strand.
TCACCCACGTGCGGTGGGCCGCGGGCATTGAAGCGGTGGTGGCTCTCCCGCTTGTGCTGCCCCCGACGGTCCTGGGCTACTACCTCCTCGTCGCTCTGGGCAACCAGTCCCCCCTCGGGCGATGGTGGACCGAGACCACGGGCTCACCGCTCGCCTTCAGCTTCACCGGACTCCTCGTCGCCTCCATCCTCTACAGCCTTCCCTTCGCCGTGCAGCCCATGATGGCGGCCTTCGCCTCCGTCGATCGGCGCCAGTTGGAGGCCTCGACGGTGCTCGGGCGCCGATGGCTCACCACCATCGTCCGCGTCGTGCTGCCTGCGGCGCGGGCAGGCGTGGCGACGGCCGCGGTCCTCACCTTCGCCCACACCATCGGCGAGTTCGGGGTCGTGCTCATGGTGGGCGGCAACATCCCGGGCGTGACGCGCACGGTGAGCATCGACATCTACGACGATGTCCAGGCGTTCGACTACGCCGCAGCCGGCCGCACCAGCCTGGCACTGCTGGCGTTCTCGGTGATCGTGCTGGTCTGCGTGTACGCCCTCCAGCGCCGCAGCGGCGTCGGGCCCGGGCGGAGGTGGGCCCTGTGACGCGTCGCCTCGAGGCCCACGTGATCAGGCACATGGTGGACGCGCACCTGGACGTCTCCCTGGAGCCGGGCCACGTCACGGTCCTCTTCGGGCCGTCCGGGTCCGGCAAGACCACGATCCTGCGCTGCATCGCCGGGCTCGAGCGGACCGAGGGCGGCCGGGTCGAATGCGCCGGCGAGGCGTGGGACGACGGCCGGCGGCACTTCGTGCCCCCGCGCAAGCGCCGCGTGGGCCTCCTCTTCCAGGATCACGCGCTCTTCCCTCACATGTCCGTCGCTGCGAACGTCGCGTACGGGCTCCCGCGGCAGTCGAGGTCGTCCCGAGTGGAGACGTCGCTCCGCGCCGTCCACGCGGGCCAGTTGCTCGAACGACGCCGAGTCACCGGGCTGTCCGGGGGCGAAGCGCAGCGCGTGGCCCTCGCCCGTGCCCTCGCCCCGCAGCCGCGCGTTCTCCTGCTCGACGAGCCGCTGTCGGCACTCGACGCTCCCACCCGACGGGAACTCCGCGCCGACCTCCGCCAGATCCTGCGCGCCGAGGGGATCCCGTCGATCGTCGTGACTCACGACAGAGCGGAGGCGCTGGCGCTCGGGGACACCGGGATCGTCCTCATCGACGGACGAGTGCGGCAGACGGGGCCCGTCGCGGAGGTCTTCGACCGTCCGCGTGATGCCGACGTGGCGCGCGTGGTCGGCGTCGAGACGGCGCTGACGGGTCGCGTCGTGGCCTGCGAGGGCGGGATCGCCCGCGTGACCGTCGGCCCCCACGAGATCACGGCCGTGACGGATGAGGGACTGCGGGCCGGCGACGACGTCTACGTGTGCGTCCGGGCGGAGGACGTCAGCCTCGAGACGGCACCCTCATCCGGTGGTTCCTCCCCCCGCAACCACATCCCCGCGCTCGTCACCGACGTGACGCAGGAGGGCCCCCTGGTGCGCGTCGGCCTGGATGCGGGGGTGCGACTCACGTCCAGCATCACGCGCCCCTCGGCCGCCGAGCTCGGCATCGTGCCGGGGCTTCCCGTGGTCGCCGTGGTGAAGAGCACGGCAGTGCATCTCATCGCACGCTAACCTCCCCCGACCGCCGCGTGGCGCGTTCCGTCAGGCCTCCGCCACCGGCTCGCGCCCCGGGGGACCGTCTCGGGCGCGGCTCGATGGAGTGGCGTCGCCCTAGCCGGCGTTGGGGAAGCAGGCGGCCGCTCCGCCCGATTCGAACGCGGCCACCGAGCAACTCGACGTCTCGGGGTAGTAGGTGCCCATGGCGTCCTGGGCCTGCGCAGCAGTGGCCGGCTGGGGGACGTCCTGGACGGCACTGGAGAAGCCGGCGCTGGGCAGCATGTTGCGCACGGCGACCATCTCGACCGCCTTCGGGTAGGCAATCGAGGTCGGCAGCCAGTTGTAGCCGTTGAACTTCGTCGCATTGCGCGGCTTGTCCGCGGGGGACGAGATCACGATCGTGGCGTACTCGACGCCATCGACGGTGGTGGTCACCGCGGCGTTGTCCGCAACGCATCCGTAGACGGTGGAGCCTGTCCTGGGGTTCCTGTTCGCCACGACCGGGTAGGGCTTGGCATACACGTTGTTGCACACCGACCAGTAGCGCAGGTCGTAGGCGTCGTCCGGCCAGGGTACGGGGCTCGTGCCGCCGCCCACGCTCGACGGCGAGGACGGCACCCGCATGCGGATGACCACCACGGAGTCGTCCGTCGGCGTGAACAGCATCGAGGCGTACGCATTCGCGGTGTTGGGGAAGAAGGCATTGGTGGTCGCTGCCGATGCCCGGAAGAAGGACAGGGACGGCGGGCAGCTCGTGCCGCAGGGTGCCGGCAGCCCCCCGGAGGCCATGCGCTTGAGGGCCTGCATGACCTTGATGCCGGTCTTCGTCTTCTGGGCCACCGGGCGCGTCTTCTTGTTGCAGGCCGACAGGGTCGATTCCTGGCCGTCCGAGGAGACGATGGTCAGAACCGGCATCTCCACCGCGCTCGGACCGCCCTGCGGGAGGTAGACGCGCATCACGAGGTAGCCGAGGTTGGCCGGGAGGTTGCCGGACGGCTGCGGGTCGGAGGGGAGGATCGGCAGTGTGTTGGTGTCGTCAGGGGACGCATCCGGCGACAGGGTCACGGTGAACTCACCGCCCGAGGGCGCGCTGACCTGCCACGGGTTGAGCGACCCCTCGTCGGGGTCGATCTCATAGTCGTCGATCTGCGACGGCACGCCGTTATCGAGGGTGAAGGTGCCGCCTGCGTTGTCATAGACGGTGAACGACATGAAGCGCGTCTGCGGATAGCGGCCGTCGACCTGAATCGACATCCCCGGCTGCGCCAGGAAGGGTGTCGTCCAGTAGGTGGCCGCGGTGTCGGGGAAGGCCACGTTCATCGTCGTGGCCGTGGTCTCCGTCCACCATGAGCACACCGGGAACGGCTTCGCCTGCACGGGCGGTACCGCGATGGCCGATCCCGCGGCCGCGGCCAAGGTGCCCAGTGCCATGACGCCCGCTGTTGCGCCCGCGATCCACGCCTTCATCTCATTCCCTCCGACATGCCACGGTCCTCAGCCCGCGGCGGGCCGATCCTAACCGCCGAATCAGCCACGTGTAAGCCGATCCTCCCCCTCCGCAGGAGAGAACGTCGAGGACGACCTGCGGCCGGCTATCCGCGCGCGGCCTGGCGGCGCAGTTCGTGCTTGCCGAGGGAGGCGAGGTGCACCTCGTCGGGTCCATCGGCGAGGCGCAGGGTCCGCACCCCGGCGTACATCGCCGCGAGCGGCGTGTCTTGCGAGAGCCCCATGGCGCCGAACGCCTGCATGGCCCTGTCGAGGATTCCCTGGACGGTCAGGGGTGCGGCGATCTTGATGGCCTGGATCTCGGTGTGAGCCCCGCGCGCGCCCACCGTGTCCATGAGCCAGGCGGCCTTGAAGGTGAGCAGGCGCAGTTGCTCTACCTCGATGCGCGACCGGGCGATCCACTCCCGAATCACCCCCTGCTCCGCGAGGGGCCTTCCGAACGCCACGCGATCCGCGACCCGCTCGCACATGAGCTCAATCGCGCGCTCCGCGATGCCGATCGCTCGCATGCAGTGGTGGATGCGCCCCGGTCCGAGTCGGGCCTGGGCGATGAAGAAGCCGTCACCCTCCCCCGCGATGAGGTTGTCCGCGGGCACGCGCACGTCTCGGAACACCATCTCCGCGTGGCCGCCATGGTCGTGGTCGTCGTATCCGAGCACCTCCATGCCGCGCACGATCTCCACCCCCGGGGTGCCCCGCGGCACGAGGATCATCGACTGCTGCCGGTGGCGCTCCGCGCCCGGGTCGGTCTTGCCCATGACGATGAAGATCGCGCAGTCAGGGTTCATCGCCCCGGTGATCCACCACTTGCGGCCGTTGATCACGTAGGAATCGCCGTCGCGCTCGATCGAGGTGGAGATGTTGGTGGCATCGGAGGAGGCCACCTCGGGCTCCGTCATCGCGAAGGCCGACCTGATCTCGGCATCGAGGAGCGGCCGCAGCCAGCGCTCCTGCTGCGCCGCCGACCCCGCGATCGCGAGCACCTCCATGTTGCCGGTGTCTGGCGCGGAGCAGTTGAAGACGGCGGGAGCGAGCCCCGGGCTGCGGCCGGTGATCTCGGCGAGCGGCGCGTACTGCAGGTTCGTGAGGCCCGCGCCCAGGTCGCCCGGGAGGAAGAGGTTCCACAGGCCCTCGGCCCGCGCCTTGGCCTGGAGGTCCCGCAGGATCGGGGTGCGACTCCAGGCCCAGCGGTCGGCGAGCTCGCCGACCTCCCGGTAGTACGTCCCCTCATTCGGGTAGACGTGCGCGTCCATGAAGGCGAGCAGCCTCTCACGGTAGTCCTCGGTGACCGCGTCGAACGCGAAGTCCATGGGAACCCCTCTCGATCGTCCTCAGTCTGCCAGCCGCAGGGCGATATCAAGTCCGTGGTGCCGGCCCCGGGTGCGCGGCAGGATGAGCGAGCGAATGCCCAGCGTCGAGGCCGCCGCATCGTCACGCCACTGGTCTCCCACCATGAGCGTCTCGTCCGCGACGACGCCGAGTGCGTCAAGCGCTTCCTGGAAGATCCGCGGGTCCGGCTTGACGACGCCGACCTCGCAAGAGAGGACGACCGCGTCGGCCGTGAGCCCCTCCCGCTCCATGACCGGGCGTATGTCCACCCCGACGTTGGACAGCACGCAGGTCCGGATCCCTCGACGCCGCAGTTCCATGAGAACGCCGGGCGCTTCCTCGTAGGCAACCCACAGCTCCAGCATGACGTCGTACAGCGCATGCCGCAGTTCGTCGGGCGCGTGGCCGATCATGACACCGTGGAACACGTCGCGGTGATGCTGCGCCGCCAGGTCTCGCGTGCTCTCCGGGTCGATGTCGCGCGCGTGCATCCAGATGTCGTCGAGTCGACGTGCGATCGCTGCGCGATCGGCATCGCCCAGGTCGGCGCCCGCGCCGGCCCTCGCCACCGCCCGGTCGAGCCACGCGTCCGCGTCACCTTGGTCGACGAGGGTCGCGTGGAAGTCGAAGATCACCGCCCGGATCGGCCTCATGGGCCCGCCCCCAGCAACTCGGCCCAGCGATCGTCGAGATCCGCCGGAGCGTCGAGAATCCGCACCACCTTGGTGCGCGAGGACTGCCCGCTCGCGAGCTCGACACAGCCGCGCCGCAGCCCCAGCGCTTTCGCGAGGGCGCGCAGGACGGCCTCGGTCGCGCGGCCGTCCACCGCGGGCTCCGTGACCGCCACCACGAGCGCAGGGGGATCTCCGTGGCATCCGCCAACGCGCGCCCGCGAGGCGCCAGGTTTCACCCGCACTGCGTACGTGGTCACTCCGGCGCTGGCTCGGCAAACTCGACCAGGACGATGCCCTCGCGAGCGGCGACGATGGAATCGCGACCGAGCGAGGCCAGCACCGTGCCCGGCTCCTGATCGGAGGCAGCGTGGGAGACGACGCTCATCGCATTCACCCTGCGCCGGCCCTCCGGCATCGGCAGCGTGACGTGGATGCCCCCGAAGTCGCACGCGGTCCAGCGGCACATGAGATCCCGCGGCGTGAGGCTCCAGTCGAGGTCCCCGTCGTCCTGGACGAAGAGCGGGAGGACCTCGTAGTCCCCCTCGGGCTGAGACTCCCCCTCGTCGCCGGCGACAGCCCGACCCACGGCGATGTCGAGCGTGGCCGGGATGGTGGCCGAGTAGATGTCGCGCAGGCGCGCCGGCGACATCATGCCGTCGACGGCGACCGAGGTCACTGCCATCACGCGCCCGGTGTCGAATCCGGAAGCGATGCGGTGGACGGTGATGCCCATCTCGTCGTCACCGCGGTAGATCGCCCACAGAGGGTTGGGGCCCCGGTACTCGGGGAGCTTCCCGGGGTGGACATTGAGAGCGGCGACCCGCGGAGCCGCGATGGTGCGGTCGTCCAGGAGATGGGGGTAGGTGAAGCACACCAGGAAGTCCGGCTCCGCAGCCTCGACCACGTGCGCGACATCCCCCGGATGGCGCGCGACGACTGAAGTGACATCGAACGGCACCTGCTCGAGGACCGACTCCCAGCCGTCGGACCGCAGGCTGGGGCGGCCCTTGGTCGTCTCCACGAGCACCACCTCGTGCCCGCGGGACGCCGCCCAACCGAGCAGGATGTCGGCGGCGACCGGCCGCCAGCAGACGAGAGCGATGCGCACGGCCCTACTCTGCCCGACGCCGTGAGCGAGAGGTCGCGGAGGCCAGGCCGGTAGGCTTCGCAGTCGATCCCGATCCCCGCGGAGGTAATCCATGTACCGCCAGGTGCCGGCACACGTGGACCTGCCGGGGATGGAGCGCGAGGTCCTCGATCTGTGGGCCGAGGAGGACGTCTTCCACCGCAGCCTGGAGGCCTCCCAGGGCCGTCCGCTGTGGGCGTTCAACGAGGGCCCGCCCACCGCCAACGGCACCCCCGGGACGCACCACATCGAGGCGCGCGCCTTCAAGGACATCTTCCCCCGGTATCGCACGATGAAGGGGTACCACGTCCCGCGGAAGGCCGGGTGGGACTGCCACGGCCTTCCCGTCGAGCTCGCGGTGGAGAAGGAACTCGGCTTCTCCGGCAAGAAGGACATCGAGGAGTACGGCATCGCGGAGTTCAACGCGCGCTGCCGTGAGTCCGTCCTGCGCCACGTTGACGAGTTCGACCAGATGACCCGACGCATGGGCTTCTGGGTCGACATGGACGACGCCTACTGGACGATGGATCCCCAGTACGTCGAGAGCGTGTGGTGGTCCCTCAAGCAGATCTTCGACAAGGGACTGCTCGTCCAGGATTATCGAGTGACGCCGTACTGCCCCAGGTGCGGCACCGGGCTCTCCGACCACGAGCTTGCGCAGGGCTACGAGACGGTGGTGGACCCCTCGGTCTACGTGCGCTTCCCGGTGACCGGGGGACCCCTCGCTGATCGCTATCCCGGGGTCGCCCTCCTGGTGTGGACGACGACTCCGTGGACGCTGGTCTCGAACACCGCCGTCGCCGTCAATCCCGGCGCGACGTACGTCGTAGCCCGCGCGGAGGATGGCGAGACGCTCGTCGTCGCCGAGGACCTCGTGAGCGGGCTCCTCGGCGAGAACGCGGAGATCCTCGAGCGGCTCCCCGGCACCGAACTGGAGCGCACCCCCTACCGCCGGCCGTTCGACCTGGTCGAGATCCCCGACGCCCACTACGTGATCCTCGCCGACTACGTCACCACCGACGACGGCTCCGGCCTGGTGCACCAGGCGCCGGCGTTCGGGGCCGACGACCTCGTCACCTGCCGTGCCTACGGGCTCCCGGTCGTGAACCCGGTGCGGCCTGACGGCACGTTCGAGCTCGACGTTCCCCTGGTCGGCGGGGTGTTCTTCAAGAAGGCCGACGACCTGCTCGTCAAGGACCTCGAGGAGCGCGGACTCCTCGCGCGGCACGTGGGGTACGAGCACGCCTACCCGCACTGCTGGCGGTGCCACACGCCGCTGATCTACTACGCGCAGCCCTCGTGGTACATCCGCACGACCCAGATCAAGGACGCGCTCCTGCGGGAGAACGAGCGCACGCACTGGTACCCCGAGACCATCAAGTGGGGCCGCTACGGCGACTGGCTCACCAACAACGTCGACTGGGCCCTGTCACGCAACCGCTACTGGGGCACTCCCCTGCCGATCTGGCGCTGCGAGGAGGGCCACCTCACCGCGGTCGGATCCCTCGCCGAGCTCGGTCAGCTCTCGGGCCGCGCGCTCGCCGACCTGGACCCGCATCGACCGTACGTCGACGAGATCGCGTTCCCCTGCCCTCAGTGCGGGGACGCGGCGATGCGGGTACCCGAAGTCATCGACTGCTGGTACGACTCCGGGGCCATGCCGTTCGCGCAGTTCGGCTACCCGCATCGCGGGGCGGAGGAGTTCGCGCAGCGCTACCCCGCCGACTACATCTGCGAGGCCATCGACCAGACCCGGGGGTGGTTCTACACGCTCATGGCGGTCGGCACCCTCGTCTTCGATGAGTCCTCGTACAAGAACGTCGTGTGCCTCGGCCACATCCTCGACGAGGACGGGCGGAAGATGAGCAAGCACCTCGGGAACGTCCTCGAGCCCATCCCGCTCATGGACGAGCACGGTGCTGACGCCGTCCGGTGGTTCATGCTCGCCTCCGGCTCTCCCTGGCAGGCGCGACGCGTGGGACACGCGGCCATCCAGGAGGTCGTGCGCAAAGTCCTCCTCACCTACTGGAACACCGCCTCCTTCCTCTCCCTCTACGCGCGGGCCGCGGGGTGGAGCCCCGATGCGGTGACGGACGTCCCCCCGGTCAAGGACCGCGGGGCGCTGGACCGGTGGGTGCTCAGCGAGGCGCACCGCCTGGCGCGCGATGTCGATGCCGCCCTGGACTCCTTCGACACCCAGCGCGCCGGTCGCCTCATCGCGCAGTTCGTCGACGACCTGTCCAACTGGTACGTGCGCCGCTCCCGGCGGCGCTTCTGGGACGGTGACGTGGCCGCCCTCGCCACGCTCGACGAGGCTCTGCGGATCGTGACGCTCGTGATGGCGCCGTTCACCCCCTTCGTGACGGAGCGGGTCTGGCAGGACATGGTGCGCCCGGTCGATCCTCATGCCCCGACCAGCGTGCACCTGGCGTCCTGGCCGGAGCCGGATCCCGACGTCATCGACGACGAGCTGGCCGCGCAGGTGGGCCTGGTCCGACGCGTCGTCGAGTTGGGCCGCGCGGCGCGCGCTGCCTCGAGCGTGCGCACGCGCCAGCCACTGTCTCGCGCACTGGTGTCGGCGTCGGGGTGGGCGGCGCTCCCCGCCGATCTCGTCGGCGAGGTGGCCAGCGAGCTCAACGTCCTCGACGTCACCGGGCTCTCGAGCGGCCAGGGCGACCTCGTCGACGTGAGCGCGAAGGCGAACTTCCGGTCCCTGGGCAAGCGCTTCGGGAAGCAGACACCGAGCGTCGCGCAGGCGATCGCCGACGCGGATGCGGCCGCCCTGGCCGCGGGACTGCGCGACGGTAGCGCCCGCGTGGATGTGCCCGGGCTCGGGGAGATCGAGGTGGCCGCCGAGGACGTGGTCGTCACCGAGACCCCCCGCGAGGGGTGGTCCGTCGCCAGCGGCGAGGGCGAGACCGTGGCCCTCGACCTCGAGCTCACCGCGGAGCTCCGCAGGCTCGGCGCGGCGCGCGAGGCGGTGCGTCTCATCCAGGAGGGCCGCAAGAACGCCGGCCTGGACATCTCCGACCGGATCGCGCTGCGCTGGTCGACCTCGAGCCCCGATGTCGCAGCGGCGATGCGCGAGCACGCCGACCTCATCGCCGGAGAGGTCCTCGCCACCGCGTACGAGGAGGGTCCGCCGGAGCCGGATGCCCACGTCGGCACGGACATCGATCTGCCCCTCGAGTTCTCGCTGCGTCGCGCCTGAGCGCCTCCCCCATCGCACGTCGGTAGCCTTCCGGCATGTCCCCCGCCATGGAGCTGCCCAACATCGCGGCGAACACACCGCTGTGGCTGGCCCTGGCGACCACGTTCATCGCGGCCGTGCAGGGCGCCGTCATCGGCCGCACGCCCGGCAAGGTCTCCTACGATGTCGTGGGCATCGCGATGTTCGCCTTCCTGCTCGGCCTCGGGGGCGGCATCACGCGCGACGTCCTGCTCGGCAATCTCCCGCCCATGGCACTGCGCGCCCCGTGGTACGTCATCGCCGTCGTGGCGGCGGTCGTGCTCGTCCTGCTCATCGGCCGGTGGATCCCCGTCAACGGATGGACGTTCACGCTGCTCGACGCCCTCACCCTGGGGCTCTATGCGGTCATCGCCGCCCAACTCGCGATCGAGTTCGGGCTTCCCGACATCGGCGCTATCGCGGTGGGCTTCCTCGCGAGCATCGCCGGAGGAGTGTTCGTCTCGATCCTCAGGGGCGAGACGCCGGAGATCCTGCAGCCGGGGCGTCCCTACGCCACGCTCTCGATCATCGGGACGACCCTGTACGTCCTCACCGACCAGTTCAACGGCGGGCTCGCGGCCATTCTGTGCGTGGGCAGCGTCGTCGTCCTGCGGTTCATCACGGTGAACTGGGACATCCGGACCCACCGGGTCCGGCCGATCACTCCGCCCGAGGGCCCCTAAGCGCCGTCGTCGGCCTTGACGACGGGGTTCTCGGCGGTCGCCGTGGGATCCGACGACGCGGCCTCTCCCGCGGGCTTAGCCAACGCCGGCGTCGACTTCGGCGTGGGCTCCACCGAGCCGCGGGCATCGAACTCCTTGAGCTGGGTGGCGATCGTCTCCCACAGGGTGATGCGGTAGTTGCGCTCGAAGGTCCGCAGCTCGTTCACCTGGTTCTCCAGGTCCGAGCGCTGCTGCTCGAGACCGGACGTGACGCTCCGAGCCTCCTCCTTGGCGGCGGACACGATCTTGTGGGCCTCGGCCTTAGCCGAGGCGACGGTCTCGTCGGCGGTCTTCTGGGCGGCTTCGAGCATCGCGAACGCCCTCTCGGGAACGCCGGCCGATCCGGGGGCCGCAGCGTCCTCGGGGGCGGGGACGGGCGCAGGGGGCGCCGACTCGACGGGGGCGGGAGCGGCCATGGCGGCAGCCGCCGCCACCGGAGCCGGGGGTGCCTCCGCGCGCGTGCCTACCGGAGGGGCGCTCGGCGGGGGCGCGGACTTCGCGTCGGCGAGTTTCTTCTCGGTGTCCGCGAGCGTGGACGTGCATTGCGCCAACTGGGCGCGCAGGTCGTCGTTCTCCGCGATGAGCCGACTCAGTTCCATCTCGATCTCATCGAGAAAGGCGTCCACCTCGTCCATCTCGTAGCCGGTGCGCATCTTCACCGTGGTGAACTGCTTGGAGTGGACGTCCTGGGGGGTGAGGGCCACGCGAGCCTCCTTGGTCGGGCCTGTGTCGGACTACAGGGCGAGGGCGACGTTGATCAGGATCTGGACGACGATGATGAGGACGAGGAATGCCAGGTCGAACTGTACGCCGCCCAACCGGAGCGGAGGAATGACCTTGCGCAGCAGCCGCAGCGGCGGGTCGGTGAGGGTGTAGATGGCCTCGGCGAGGAGCAGGAGGGGCCCCCGGGGCTCCCAGGACCGAGCGAAGATCTGGACGAAGTCGAAGACCAGGCGGCCGATGAGGACCAGCCAGTAGAGCCACAGGACCGTGGCGAGCACCTGCCCGACCACGTCCACGACCCCTCCTCGCTGAAGCCCGACCCCGGCCTATCCCGGCGGACCATCCTCAACTCTGGTTGAAGAAGCCGTTCTGGGCCAGTTGAGCACGGGCCTCGGCGGCCACGTCCACGTTGACCGGCGAGAGCAGGAAGACCTTGTTCGTGATCCGCTCGATGGTCCCGTGCAGGCCGAACACCAGGCCGGCAGCGAAGTCGACGATGCGCTTGGCGTCGCCGTCATCCATCTCGGTGAGGTTCATGATCACGGGCACGCCCTCGCGGAACTCCTCGCCGATGCGACGCGCATCGTTGTACGTGTGCGGGTGGATCGTGGTGATGCGGTAGAGATCGATGAACGGCGATCCACCTGGCGCCGGGGCGGGGGGCACCTCTCGGGCGGACGAACGCGACCCCGGCGCGGGGATGCGCTCGACGTTGGACGGCTCGTCGCGGAACATCCGCACCGACCCGCCGCCGCGTCCGGAGTCCACGACGGTGACACTGCGTGGCTCCTCGCGCGACGAGCGATCCCGGTCATACCGGTCACGATCGCTGTAGCGATCACGGTCGCGGTCACGGTCACGATCACGATCACGGTCACGGTCGCTGTAGCGGTCACGGTCGCTGCGTTCGGAGGACCGGCGACGGGATGAGGGCTCGTCGTACTCGTCCTCGTCCTCGTAGTACCCCTCGTGGTACTCGCTCTCATCCTCGACGAGGCCGAGGTAGACCGCCATCTTGCGCATCGCGCCGGCCATGGCTCGCCCCTTTCCTACGCGTGTCCTACGCGGCATTTCGGTGAGGCCGCGAGAGTGCCCGCGGCCGTGAATCGAGGCTACCCGAGGGGCGGACGAGTCCCGAGCACCGCGCTTCCCACCCGAAGGTGTGTCGCTCCCGCGGCGACTGCCTGCTCGAGGTCCTCGCTCATGCCCGCGGACATGACATCGAGCCCGGCATGATCCCGGCGAAGCGCGGAGAGGACCTCGGCCAGTCGCGCGAAGGCGGCCGCCGCATCGCCCCCGACGGGCGCCACCCCCATGACGCCGCGCAGCCTCAGGTGGTCGGCGTCGGCGATGGCGGAGGCGACCACCGCCGCATCGTCCGCGGCTACGCCGCCCCGACCCTGGGCGCCCGGCGGATCCAGCGACACCTCCACCAGGCAGTCGAGGATCCGATCAGACTTGCGCGCGCCCTGGTCCAGGGCCTCGACCAGCCGCAGGCGGTCGACCGAGTGCACCAGGTCGGCGTACCGGGCCACGGAGGCCGCCTTGTTCGTCTGCAGTTGGCCGATGAAGTGCCACGTCAGGTCCAGCTCGGAGGTCTCGGCCGCCTTGACCCGGGCCTCCTGGTCGCGGTTCTCCCCCACGTCGCGGACGCCCAGACCGGCGAGGCGGCGCACGTCGTCCACCGGCCAGGTCTTCGTGACCACGATCAAGGTGACGTCCGCCGGGTCGCGCCCGGCCGCAGCGCAGGCGGCGTCGATGCGCGCGCGGGTGAGGGCCAGGCTCTCGCGCAACTCCTCGGTACGAGGGTCGCTCATGGACGCTGCCGCATCACGATGAGCCCCGCCTGCCTTCCGGTGACCGCGTCTCGTCGGAAGGAGAAGAGGTCGGGCGACTCGAACGTGCAGCTTCCCAC
>CAIVWG010000115.1 GCA_903909555.1 uncultured bacterium
CCCCGACACCGAGTACCACGATTCAAGCCCATAGTCGTCGAGGTACGACGTGAGCATGCGATAGCGCCCGGGCCACACCAGCGGGAGCGTCAGCGTCGTGCCGCCGCTGGAGCAAAGGGTGCTCACCGCACCCCCTTCTCCCGTAGCCGCATAGAGCGAGGCACATCCGATCGAGTAGTCGTCTGGCACGCTCACTTGCAGCGATCCCGTGTAGCTCGGCTGCATCGCGCGCTCAATCCACTTCGCGAACGTCGTCACGCGCGCGTAGAGGCCCGGATAGCCCGGTGTCGCGCAGTCTTGTCCCCAACTCGTGATCCCCGCGAGGTACCAGGTGCCCCCCTGCTGGATTGCCAGCGGCCCGCCGCTGTCGCCCTGGCAGGAGTCGATGAGCGGCGGCGTCGTCGTGCCGGCGCACAGCATGGTGACGCGGTTGTAGCCGCGCGTGTCCGCGTCCGCAATGCGGTAGTCACCGCACCGCTCCTGCTCCGGACCCGCGAGCACCTGCACGGTCGCCTTCTGCAACTGCGTGGCGTATATCGGCTTGCCCTGTGTGCGGTTCGGGTTGGTGTCACCCCATCCGGTGATGAGCGCGGGCGTGCCCGCGGCAGGCCAGTCGGCGAAGCCCGGTGTAGCAACGGATGGGATGGCGATCGGCGCGATAGTGACGCCATCGAGCGGCAAGGGGCTGCTCAGCCGCAGCAATGCCACGTCGTTGTTATAGAAGGCGCTCTGCCACGACGGGTGGATGAGGATCGCGTCTACGGCGTGCCTCGTCACCGATGGATCGCCCTTGGGTGGCAGCGTCGCGGTGCCTGCGAGGACCCACATCTCGTCTGGATTGCGCACGGTGTCGACGCAGTGGGCGGCCGTGACGACCCAGGTCGCCGACAGCACGCTCCCACCGCAGAACTGCTCCCTCGAGTCATCCACCGACGCCACCGACTTCATGAGAGCGACCTGCCACGGCGCTTCCTGGATCGTGGCATCGCTGCCGTTGACGATGTGGGGCTGGACTTCGTCACCGGCCGTGGCGGGCAGGGCCGGAGTCAGGCCGAAGGTGATGAGGGTGGCAACGAGCAGGGCCGCGGATGAGCGCATCCCTAGGTACTACCACAGTCGGCGCACTCGACGCCGAGATCCACCACTCGGCGTCGCAGGTGTGCCCGCCCAGGATGTCGATGTGCACGTGCAGGTGGCATGAGGCTCTCGCTCGCCGGCTCGCCGACGAGGTCTCGGCGTTCGGAGCGACCGCACTCCTGGTGCCCCTCGGCGTGGACGCCGCGGCCGCCGATCCGGAGAGCCCGCTCGAGGTCACTCCCGAGGGATACGCGGAAGCCGGGTGCATCCTCGGATCCCCCTGCCTTCGGTGGCCCTCCAGGAGGGGGGCTATGACCTGCCCACGCTCGGGGGGCTGGTCCGAGCTTTCCTGGAAGGTCTCGCAGGATCCCCCGCAGCAGGATCCTCCGCATAGGGGGACACCGAGGCAGCGATCGGGGATGATGACCCGCGTGACGCGCGGGTGGTGGGCCGGTGTCGCCGCAGGCATGGCTCTGGCCGGCGCCCTCGTCGCCTCTCCTGCCGGAGCCGCCGACGTCGGGAGCCTGCGCGTCTCCGTCGATGGCACAAAAGTCATCGTCACCGCCGACTCTGCGCTGGCCCCCTTCGCCGACGCGGAGACGCTGATCTTGACGCGGAAATCGGCGGCCATCCAGGTCTCGATCGACGAGGGATCGGCGAGGCTGTACTCCAGTGATCCCTCGTGCACGGCCGCGCCTCAGGCCACTCCCGTGACGGTCATCACGTGCACGGGCAAGCAGGCGCTCACGGGCGTGCGCGTGGACATGACGCTCGCCAGCGTCGACACCCAGACCGCCTCCACCGGAAGCCTCCCGCTCGAGTTCGACGGGGGATCGGGAGCGGACTCCGTCTACGCGCAGGCCGGCGCTGACACGATCCGCGGCAACGCGGGCGACGACAACCTCTTCGGGGGCGAGGGCGCCGACACCGTTGAGGGTGGGCCCGGTGCCGACACGGTCGAGGGCGAGTCAGGCGTCGATGCGATGTACGGCGGGCCCGGTGCGGACGACGTCGACGCCCAGGACGGCACCGCGGACTCGGCGATCGACTGCGGCGCGGACGTGGGCGATGTCGTCGCCTTCGACAAGGCCCTCGAGACGCCCGAGGCCTGCGACGGCCCCTTCGTCTCCGCGATGCACCCGCGGGTGGGCGCCGACGCGGGCGGCAACATCGTCACCCTGCGCGGCCGCGGGCTGGCCACGGGCTCCACGGTGGCCTTCGGTGCCGTCAGCGGCAAGGTCCTCACAGCGAGCGACACCGAGGTCACAGTCGTCACGCCCGCAGGCCAGGGCCGGGTAAGCGTCAGCATCAGCCTGTCGTCCGGCCCACTCGCGGTCGCCCCCTTCACCTATGCGCCCGCTCCCGTCCTCACGTCAGCCTCCCCACCGCGCGGCCGTGCCGGGACCGTCATCACCGTGACGGGGCGCAACCTCACGCGGATCCACCGTGTCACCGTGGGCGGCCGCACCGCGTCGTTCACGACGAGGCCGAACGGCGCCCTGCTCGTGACGGCACCCGCCATCCCTCGCGTCGGCGCCGTCGACATCACCGTCGTGACCGCGGGGGGCTCCGCAACCCTGCCCCGCGCCTTCACCTACGCCCCCTGACCCGCACCGCAGCAGCACCGCAGAGAAAGAGGAGATCCCGTGGAACCTGACACTCCCGACAGCGACTTCTCCCGGCGGGCCTTCGTCACGACCGTCGTCGGCGCACTCGGCGCGGCCGGAGTCGCGGCGGCCCTGCCGGGGACGGCAGCCGCGGCGGAGCCGTCGATCGCCAGCGAAGCGTCGACCCGGGTGGCCCGCATCGACACCTACCTGAGAGCGACGGGTGTCACGGGCGATTCCGTGGCCCGCAACTACCGTGACTGGATTGAGGTCGTGGAATGGTCATGGGGAACGCTCGGCACCGTCGCGGAGCCCCTCGCCTTCAGCACGAGGATCGGCCGCTACACGGCCGGGCTCCTCAGCAAGGCCTTTACCGCCGAGCCCATCACGGAGGTCGCACTGCGCGGCGCCATCAATCTCGGGGAGATCGTGCGGCTAACCCTTCAGAACGCGGTCGTGGCCCAGGGTTCCGCGCACTCCGCAGCAGTCGACAACGACATCTGGAGCATCACGTCGTACTCCAAGGCCACCTTCGAAGTCAGGACCGTCGACGCCCGACGCGGGGAGTTGGGCCCGTGGACATCCATGACCTGGTCGATCACCAGCGGGGTCGTCTCCTGACATCCGATTCCGTCGCCGACAACATCGCCCCGAAACGAGGAGAACAGACATGCCCGAGTACCTACTGCGGATCGATGGCATTGCAGGGGACTCCACCCAGCGGGGATTCGAGCGCTGGTTCACCCTGACTTCCTACGCCTGGGAGGTGGACGGATCCGCGGGAGGACGCCCTGACGCACTGCCCCTCGTGGTGACGACACTCTCCCTCACCGGCCTGGTCGCCGTGGAGCGCAAGGCGGCCGAAGGCGCGCGCATCAGTGCCGTGGAACTGGTCGCGCTCTCCACCCAGGGCAGGTCGGGCGACTGGTACCTCAAACTGCTGCTCACCGATCCCATCGTCGTCTCAAGCACCATGTCGGTGAGCGGCGCGACCGACCTGACCACCCAGTGGTCGTTCGGCGACTACCCACGCGTCGACGTCACGTCGCGCTCGAAGGACGCGCGCGGCAGCTGGCTACCCCCGGTCACCGCAACCTGGCGCGCGTGAGCCCTACGCCAGGCTGCTACTCCGGTAGCGGGGAGGCGACGTAGGGGCAGGTCGACGACTTCGGCATCTCGAGGGTGAGCAGGTACGTCGTCACCGGATCGTTGATGCACGCCGAGGGAGTGCGCATGTACGCCACGTGCTGCGTTCCCGTGTAGGACAGGAACGCCGCGCCCGCGAAGAACTCCGACATCATCCTTCCCCCCACCCAGCCCGTGGCGGGATCGCCGTACGCCTGGATCACGATGGGCGGGACCTTGCGCACGAGCGGGCTCACGATCGGCCGCCACGGCGGCGCGATGTCGGTGGGCAGGCCGAAGCAGTGGGTGCTGCGCCCGAGGGAGTCGCGCGACCCGGTGTAGGAGCTGGTGACCGACGCCGTCGCCACCATGCGGACCACCTGGTCGGTCGTCGGCCACGGCTGGGCGTCGGCGCAGTTGACCATGTCGATGAAGTAGGTCTGGCTGCCGTCGTCGCTCTCGGAGAGGCGCTTCAAGGCCCGACGAAACCCGGTCTCGTCCACGGGTCCGCCGTAGAGGGCGTCGTAGACCTCGTCGATCAGCTTGCGAATCCACGGATAGTTCGACTGCCGACCCATGTTGGAGTAGATATTCCCGAAGACCCGCCAGCGGTCGATGGACCTGCCATTGATGAGGATGGTGTCGTCGTTCATCCCGGAGACGACGCGGGCGAGCTTCACGCCCATGCCACCGCCCACTGCCCCGGCGAACGCCGCATTCACATGGGCGTACTTGTATGCCGTCTGGCCGGAGCGGCTGATCATCGTCTCGTTGGGTGCGACCGAGCCGTCGAGCAGGAACGCGCGGAAGCGCGTCGGGAAGGCACGGGAGTAGCGCAGGCCGATTCTCGTGCCGTAGCTCATGCCCCAGTAGGTCCACTGCTCCTCTCCGAGGGCGATCCGCAGCGCCTCGAGGTCGCGGATCACGTAGTCGGTCCCGAGGTACGGTGCGAGGTCCTCGTTGGCGGCATAGCAGGCGGCGCGTGCCGTCGTCAGCTCCTCGATGTAGGGCGGGATCAGGGCCGCCCAGTCGACGGACCCGGTCGCCGGGAGATCGGGACCGTCCGGCTCGGGCGGGCAGCCCGACAGCTTGGGCGAGGACTTGCCGACACCGCGCGGGTCCCAGGCGACGAAGTCGAAGCGGTCGCGGATCTCGGTCGGGAGCAGCTCGCGAATCCGCAGCGCGGAGCCGAGGCCGGAGCCGCCCGGGCCCCCGGGATTGAACGTGAATGCCCCGATGCGATCGGGCGCCGTGGAGCGCTTGATGGCCATCGCGATCTCGGCGTTCGCCGGATTGGCCTTGTCGAACCAGTTCAGCGGAACCGTGAGGGAGCCGCACTCCCAGCCCGCCCACGAATCGTCCTGGCACGGGTACCACGTGATCGTGCCACGCTCGCCCGGACTCTCGGCCAGACCTCGTACCTGCTGGGCGGTGGGCTGACCCTCGGCGGCCTGTGGTGCGTACGCCGGCGCGACAAGGACGGCGGCAACCGCAACGGCTGATGCGAGCGCCGCGAGCCCGCGGCGCAGGGCCTGCCTACCGGGCATCGGGGGCCTCCTTGAGCGGCGCGTAGTCGCAGGAGTGCGAGCCCGGTCTCTTCAGCGTCATGAGGTAGTCGGTGATGCGCTTGTTGACGCACGCCGACGTGGTTCGCAGCCAGGTCACGTGCTGGGTGCCCAGGTAGGTGATGAACCACGCGCCGGCGATGGAGCTTGCGAGCGTGCGCGCTCCCGCCCATGGCGTGCGCGTGTCGCCGAGGGAGTTGAGGACGACGGGCGGGGTCCGCAACTCCAGCATCTTCTCCGGCGCCGGGTAGGGGACGGCGATGGGCATCGGCAGGCCCGCGCACAGCGTCCCCTTGGTGGTCGCGACGAAGCCGGCAGCCACGGAGCTGTTGACGTAGCCGGCCTCCGCGAAGCTCGCGACCTGCTCCACGCTCGGGGGAGAGCCCAGGTCGGCGCAGTTGATCATGTTGATGCTGTACACCTCTCCGGAACGGTCCTTCTCCGCGAGTCTCTCCAGCCGCTCCAAGTCGCGGGCCGCCTGACGCTGCCGCGCGGGGCTCGCGGTCCGGAACATCGCGTCGTACACCGTGTCGATGAGCTTGACGATCGTCGGGTACTCGGCCTGCGACGAGATGCCGGAGAAGATCCCCAGCGTGATGCCCCATCTGGTGCGCTCACGGCCATTGATCACCACGGTGCGGTCGTTCAGGGTGCGCAGGATCCGGTCCAACCGGGCGGCCATGCGGTCGCCGAAGAGCGAGCCGAAGACCGCCTGGGCGTAGGTGAAGGCCCAGGCCTCGTTCGCCGCCCACTCCGAGATCGTCATGCTCGGCGGCAGCGCCCCGTCGAGGATCATGGCGCGGACCCGATCGGGATAGGCGCGCGCGTAGCGGTAGGCGATGCGCGAGCCGTAGCTCATGCCCCAGATGTTCCAGTCGTCGTAGCCGAGCTCGTGACGCATCGCCTCGAGGTCCTCGACCACGTAGTCGGTGCCGAGGTACGGCGCGAGGTCCTGGTTCGCCTCCCAGCACGGTCCGAGCTGCGCCGCTGTTCCCTCCTGGGTCCTCTCGGCGAACGCGACCCAGTCCACCGGGCCCGTGTCGGGCGGCACGTAACTCTCCCGCGACGCCGACGGCAGGCAATCCTTCAACTGCGGCTGGCTGGCGCCGATGCCGCGCGGATCGAAGGCGACGAAGTCGAAGGCCGCCTTGACCCGGTTGGGGAGCAGAGCGTAGATCAGCGGCGCCGCATCGAGGCCCGATCCTCCCGGTCCGCCCGGATTGAAGGTGAGCGCACCGATGCGGTCGCCCGTCGCCGAGCGCACGGCGAGCTCGACGTCGACCGTGAGTCCGTCGGCGGGATTGACCCAGTCGCGCGGCACGGTGAGGGTGGCGCAGCGCCACTCCGCCAGGTCCTTCGGGCAGCGGTGCCAGGAGAGGGCGGTCTCCTGGCGCGGGGCTTCCTGCGCCGTGGCGGGCGCCGTGGGCCCACCCGGCACCAGACCGTGGGACACCAGCCCGGTGGACACCAGACCCAACACGGTCACGAGGATGACGAGGGGGCGGCGCATGTCGCCACCCTAGGGGACGGCTAGGGACGGTGTACGACGAACGCCAGGCCCTGCGTCTGCCGGAGCCGGTCGTAGCCGATGAGCCGCACATAGTGCCCCGGGTGGGCATCGCGACACCGGTCGATCTCCTCGAGGACCGCGGCTGCGCTGAGCTCGCCGAAGAGCGGTAGCCGCCACATGTACCAGTACGTCTGCGTGGCCCGGGCCGGCTCGACATGCTCGATGCCGCAGGTCCAGCCGCGTCCGAGCACGTACTCGATCTGGGCCGTCACCTGCTCCCGGGTCATCGGGGGCAGATAGGAGAACGTGCCGAGCTTGATGCTGTCTGCGGGAACCGCGGTCATGCCGTCACCACCTTCTCGTCGAGGGCGCCGTCCACATCGAGCTTGTCGACGACGTCGTACTCGAATCGGATTTCCTTCCAGGTCTCCAGTGCCGCCGCCAGTTCGGGGCTCGAGGCGGCGGCGTTCATGAGAATGTCGCGGGACTGCTCCTCGAGGACCGCTCCCTCGTTGCGGGCTTGCACACAGGCCTCGACGGCGACGCGATTGGCCGTGGCTCCGGCCGCATTGCCCCAGGGATGCCCCAGCGTCCCGCCGCCGAACTGCAGGACCGAGTCGTCCCCGAAGATCGACACCAGTGCCGGGATGTGCCACACGTGGATGCCGCCGGACGCGACGGGGAGCATGCCGGGCATGGTGCCGAAGTCCTGGTCGAAGAAGATGCCCCTGCTGCGGTCCTCGGGAACGAACGACTCCCGCATGAGGTCGATCCAGCCCAGCGTGGCGTCACGGGCACCCTCGAGCTTGCCCACGACCGTGCCGGAGTGCAGGTGGTCGCCACCCGACAGGCGCAGGCACTTGGTGAGCACGCGGAAGTGGATGCCGTGGTACGGGTTGCGATCGAGGACGGCGTGCATGGCGCGGTGGATGTGCAGCAGCATGCCGTTGCGCCGGCACCAGTTGGCCAGGGACGTGTTCGCGGTGAAGCCGGCGGTGAGGAAGTCGTGCATGATGATGGGCATGCCGAGTTCCTTCGCGAATTCGGCGCGCTCGAACATGTCCTCCACGGTCGGCGCGGTCACGTTGAGGTAATGCCCCTTGATCTCGCCGGTCTCCGACTGCGCCTGGCGGATCGCCTCGGCGACGAACTCGTACCGGTCACGCCAGCGCATGAACGGCTGGGAGTTGATGTTCTCGTCGTCCTTGGTGAAGTCGAGACCACCGCGCAGGCACTCGTAGACCGCGCGACCATAGTTCTTGGCGGACAGGCCGAGCTTGGGCTTGATCGTGCACCCGAGGAGCGGCCGGCCGTACTTCGCGAGCTTGTCGCGCTCGACGATGATGCCGTTGGGCGGTCCTCCGCACGTGTTGACGTACGCCAGGGGGAAGCGCACGTCCTCCAGGCGCAGGGAGCGGATGGCCTTGAAGCCGAAGACATTGCCCACGAGCGAGGTGAGGACGTTGACGACGGACCCCTCCTCGAAGAGGTCGAGCGGGTAGGCGATGAAGGCATAGAACGCGTGATCGTCGCCGGGCACGGACTCGATCCGGTACGCGCGGCCCTTGTAGTGGTCGAGGTTGGTGAGCAAGTCGGTCCACACCGTCGTCCACGTGCCCGTCGAGCTCTCCGCGGCGACCGCCGCCGCGGCCTCCTCGCGAGGGACGCCCTCCTGCGCGACGACCTTGAAACAGGCGAGGATGTCGGTGTCCTGCGGGACGTAGTCGGGCTCCCAATAGGTGAGGGCGTAGTCCTTCACCCCGGCGTCGTAGGTCGCGGTCATGGTCTCTCCTTCGGGGTCAGCGAGAGCGGCGCGCGTTCTCGATGAGACGGCGGATGAACGGCGTGAGGATGAGCTGCATGGCGATGTCGAGCTTGCCGCCCGGGATCACGATGGAGTTCGCCCGGGACATGAAGCTGCCGTGGATCATGGTGACGAGATAGGGGAAGTCGATCCCGTGCGGATCCCGGAAGCGGATGATCACCATCGACTCGTCCGGCGTGGGGATGGTGCGGGCGATGAACGGGTTGGACGTGTCGACCATCGGCACCCGCTGGAAGTTGATGTCCGTGCGGGAGAACTGCGGCGTGATCGTATGGATGTAGTCCGGCATGCGCCGCAGGATGGTCTCGGTGATGGCCTCCTCGGAGTGATGACGGGCGTTGCGGTCGCGGTGGAGCTTCTGGATCCACTCGAGGTTGACGACGGGGACCACCCCGATCTTGAGGTCGCCGTACTGCGAGAGGTCCACGGTCTCGGTCTTGGCGGCGCCATGCAGGCCCTCGTAGAAGAGCAGGTCGCAGTCCGCGGGCAGCGGCTCCCAGTCGGTGAACGTGCCGGGGGCGGCTCCGTAGAGCTCCGCCTCCCGCTCGTCGTGGACGTAGTGCCGGGTCCTGCCCTTGCCGGACTCCCCGAACTCCGCGAAGACCTCGCCGAGCTCGTCGAGGAGGTTCGCCTCGGCGGTGAAGTGGCTGAAGTGATGGTTGCCCGACGCCTCGGCCTCGGCGATGGCGACCTTCATGCCGGCGCGGTCGTAGCGGTGGAATGCGTCTCCCTCGATGGTCGCGGCGGTCACCCCCTCGCGACGGAAGATCTGCTCGAAGGTGTTCTTCACCGTCGTCGTGCCCGCCCCCGACGATCCGGTGACGACGATGATGGGATGGCGCGTCGACATCAGGTGCTCCTCAGCAGGGTGCGCCGCCCGAAGAGCGGGGACTCCTCGTGCGTGGTGGGGGGATCGACGAGGTAGCGGCGTACGCGCTCGACCTTCCCTCGCGAGCCGAAGACGAACGGCGTCTTCTCGTGGAGGTCCACCGGCGAGCGCTCGAGGATGCGGTCGACGCCATCGGTGGCGAGGCCCCCGGCCTGCTCGATGAGGAACGAGATGGGATTGGCCTCGTAGACCAGGCGCAGACGGCCCTGCTGGTAGGCCGGGCGGGCGTCCGCGGGGTAGAGGTAGATGCCGCCCCGCAGCAGGATGCGGTACGCCTCGGCCACGAGGGAGGCGAGCCAGCGCATGTTGAAGTCCTGGCCGCGCGGGCCGATCTCGCCGTTGACGAGGTCGGCGACGTACGCGCTCATGCCGCGGTCCCAGTGGCGGGCGTTGGACGCGTTGATGGCGTACTCGCGCGCCTCCGACGGGATGGCGACTGCGGCATGGGTACGCACGAACTCCCCGTCGGCGAGGGCGTAGATGTCGGTGCCCTCACCCGTGGTGAGGATGAGCATGGTGCTGGGCCCGAAGAGCACGAATCCTGCGGCCACCTGGGCGGTGCCCGGCTGCAGCAGCGCGGCACGCGGACCCTCCCCGCCCAGGGGGAGGATCGAGAAGATCGTGCCGATGGGCGCGTTGATGTCGATGTTCGAGGAGCCGTCGATCGGGTCGATGGCGATCACGTAGTCGCCCGACCCCAGGTCGATCACGCCCTCCGCCTCCTCCGACGCCAGGGCGGCCAGGGCCGTGCCGCGCAGCGCGTCGACGTAGAGGTCCTGGGCGCGCAGGTCCAGGGCCTTGGGGGCGTCGCCGGAGGCGTTCTCGGTCTCGACGATCTCGGCGCCCCCGGTGAGCGGGGACCGGGCGATGAGGCCCGCGACCTTCACCGCGGTCTCGGCCAGGACGAGGAGCGCCTCGGCCACCCGGGGATCCACCGGTCCGGCCCGCAG
>CAIVWG010000116.1 GCA_903909555.1 uncultured bacterium
CGACCACGAGTCGTCAGATGCAGCGGCACGAGGGGTCCACGCGACACCATCCGGAGAGGTCATGACCTGACCCGCCCCTGCAGAAGCCACCGCCACGAACCTTCCACTTCCCCAGGCAACCGACGACCACGAGTCGTCAGAGGCAGCCGATTGCGCCGACCAACTCAGACCGTTCAGAGAGGACATCACCTGTCCGGCCCCGGCGGAGGCCACCGCAACGAATGTGTCATCGCCCGAGACGAGGGGCGTGGCATCACCCCACGTAACAGAAGTCCACGAGTCATTGGCGACGGCACCGGGCACGGAGCGCCCAACCCACGTGACACCGTCGGAGGACGTCATGATTCGCGAGTCATCACCAGCAGAGGCCACCGCAACGAAGAGCTCATCTCCCAGCAGACCCGTGGAGTCATCCCCCCATGTGACCGAACTCCACGAGTCGTCACGAAGGTCAGTCGGGAGTATGTGCGCCGTCCAGCGAACTCCTGGCCGCGGTTTGCAGCTCCCGACACCGGGTCCGCCCACGGTGTCGTCGAACATCCCTCCCGCGTAGAGGGAGTTGCCCATGACCGTGAGCGTCTTGACCTCGTTGTTGAAACCGGCTCCCACCGGCCGCCACGCCGTGTCATCTTCACTCCACACCGCAATGCACTGGAGGGGATACTCCGCATCGTCACTGCAGTTGGCCTCGTTGTTGCCACCGCCGCCGGTGTCGTCGAAGAGGCCGCCCGCGTAGATGTCGCCCTGGTACTGAGCAAGCGCATAGACAGCCTGATTCAGGCCCGGATCCTGGAACGAATCATCGCCGGTCCTGACCTTGATACCCATCGGCGTCCAGGAGCCGAGAGTGCCGTCGCTGGCAGACCGGGGTGCGACTCGCTCACTCGAGTTGCTCACTGCCGGCGCACCGGCCTGCGAGGCCGGCACGGACACCACCAGAGTCGACAACACCACACCGCCCAGAAGCAGCGGTACGAGCCCGGCAAGCGGCGACCGCGCTCGGTGCAGGAAGGGCAGTGTCACGGGGGGTCCACCTGTCAGTGATGTCTCCCCACCGTACAGGCAGTCGGGGCGGGAGGTCCCCTTGTCAGCATCCAGTACCAGCCCCCGCTCGTCGACTTGGCGATCGCTGTGTCATCTATTCGCGGATCTGGGGCCCAATAGACGGCGCAACGATCGCCAACTCAGCATGCGGCGACCGGTAGGTCCCGTCCACGAGGGATGCTCAGACTCCGAACCCCCGACACGGCACCACCATCGCCACGTCAGCATGCGGCGAACGAGAGGCCCCAGGCAGCCGGGTACGCTGGCGGGCGCCAGGGGGAGCCGAGGGAGAGACGTGTCCAGCACCACAGACGTCGATGCGCGCATGCGCGAGGTCCTGGCGATGGTCGCGCCCGGAACCCCCCTGCGAGACGGCCTGGAGCGCATCCTGCGCGGGCGCACCGGCGGACTGGTCGTCCTCGGCCTGGACCGCTCCCTGGACAACATCGCCCGCGGTGGCTTCGCCATCGACTCCGACTTCACGGCCACGCGGCTGCGGGAACTCGCGAAGATGGACGGCGCCATCATCCTCGAGCGGGATGCGAGCCGGATCCTGCGCGCCAACGCCAATCTCTTCCCCGATCCCTCTCTGCCCACCGACGAGACCGGCACACGCCACAGCACGGCCGACCGCGTCTCGCGGCAGACCGGTATGCCGGTGATCTCGGTGAGCAAGTCGATGAACACCATCGCGGTGTACGTCTCCGGCCGACGTCACGTGCTCGAGGAGTCCTCTGCCATCCTCGCCCGGGCCAACCAGGCCATCGCCACCCTGGAGCGCTACCGGATGCGCCTGGACGAGGTGAGCGGGACGCTCTCCGCCCTGGAGATCGAGGACCTCGTCACGGTGCGCGACGTCGCGGTCGTGGCCCAGCGCATCGAGATGGTGCTGCGCATCGCCGCTGAGATCGAGGGATACGTCCTCGAACTCGGCACGGATGGTCGACTCCTCACCCTGCAGCTCGAGGAACTCGTGGCCGGCGTGGAGTTCGAGCGCGTCCTCGTCGTGCGGGACTACACCCCCTCGGGTGGCCGGCGTCAACGCAAGGTGGAGCACGCCCTCGACGCGCTGTCCGCCCTGACGTCCAGCGACCTGCTCGACCTCAGCGCCATCGCCCGCGCCCTGGGCTACGCGTCGGCCGAGGACCTTCTCGACCAGCCCACCAGCCCGCGCGGCTACCGGCTCCTCGCCCGCGTCCCCCGACTGCCCGAGGTCATCATCGACCGCCTCGTCACCAAGTTCGCCACACTCCAAAGGCTGCTGGCCGCCGGCATCGAGGACCTGCAGACAGTCGAGGGCGTGGGCGAGTCCCGGGCCCGCTCGGTCCGCGAGGGGCTCTCCCGGCTGGCCGAGAGCACCATCCTCGAGCGCTACGTCTAACGCCTCCCCCACCGGATTTGTCACCCCATCCCGGCTTTCGGGGGGGCACCAGCGCGGAGTGGTTGACCAGCCCCGGGTAGGGGCCCGGTCGAGGGGTTCCCTTCGGGGGCGCCAGCGCGGAGTGGGGTGGCAAACCCCGGGTAGGGGCCCTACTCCAGGCGGAGGCCGCTGGGGGCGCTCACAACGTCGCCATTGCGCCCGACCACGGAGTACTCCCCCGCCCCCACGATGGGCTGGTCCACCGGGCAGCCCGGCTCGCTGACCCGGCCGTCCCAGGTCAACTGAGTCTCGAACTCATCCCCCCGGTCGAGGGTGATGACGTCCTCCTCCTGGCTGGGGTTGCAGTCGTCGCTGGACCACAGTCCGTAGTCGCCCACGGCGATCTTCAGCTCATTGGCCCCCGGTCCCACGTCGCGGCGGCACGGCTTGGTCCCGATGTTCGTCACCTTGAGGATCAGCTGCGGGGTCGACCCGACCGGGTAGATCGCGAGTTCGGCCTGGGCCTCGACGAGGATGTCCTTGTCATCGCAATCGAGGATCTCGATCGGCTCGGTCGGGCTGGGCGACTCGGAGGGAGAAGGAGCCGCCGTGGGGGAGGCCGAGCCGGTCGGCGCTGCCGTCGGGCTCGGGGTGGCCGTACCCGAGGACTCCGACGAGCCGCCCCCCCGGCCGAAGATCAACCACCACAGGAAGACGAGGATCACGAGGAGCACAACGAGCACCACGATCCGGCGTCGCCAGTAGACACCTGGCTCCTCCGGTCCCACTGGCCACAGAAGTGTGCTCACGGGGCAGCACCGTACCCGCTCTTCGAGGGCGGCATGCCAGCATCGGAGGATGAAGCCCCCCTCCCCGGCCCCCTCCCCTCATGGAAAGGGCAAGTTTCCTCACGCGGGAGCCGATCTGGGGGCCTCGGCCGGCCTGCTGGCCACCTGGTTCGCCGCCCGCGCCCGGGACCTCCCCTGGCGCCCCGGGCCCCCGCGGAGGGCCGGGCACGGCCCCTGGGGCGTCCTCGTCTCGGAGGTCATGCTCCAGCAGACCCCCGTCGACCGGGTCATCCCCGCGTGGACGGCATGGATGCAACGCTGGCCGACGCCCTCCGACCTGGCCGAGTCGAGTCCCGCGGACGCCATCCGCGCGTGGGGTCGGCTGGGCTATCCGCGCAGGGCCGTGCGCCTGCACGCCGCCGCGGGCGCCATCGTCGAGCGCCACGGGGGGCGGGTGCCCGACGACGAGGCGTCGCTGCGCGCGCTGCCCGGCGTCGGCGACTACACCGCGGGTGCCGTCATGGCCTTCGGGTTCGGCCGCCCTGCGCTCACGCTCGACACCAACGTACGCCGGGTCATCGCCCGTCACGATGACGGGCGGGAGTTCCCGAGCGCGTCCGTGACGGTGGCGGAACGGGCCCGCGCGCGCGAGATGATGCCGGCGGCCGAAGGCGACCGCTGGATGGCCGCCCTCATGGAACTCGGGGCCCTGGTGTGCACCTCGCGATCGCCGGACTGTGCCCGGTGCCCGGTCTCCGTGGGCTGCCGCTGGCAGGCCCTGGGGCGTCCGCCGGGGACG
>CAIVWG010000117.1 GCA_903909555.1 uncultured bacterium
CCCGCCGGTCAGCCCTTGCGGCCGATGATGAGGTCCGCGACGAGCCCGGTCCACCCCGTCTGGTGCGAAGCCCCGAGCCCCGCGCCGTTGTCGCCGTGGAAGTACTCGTAGAAGAGCGGGGAGTTCCAGCGCGGGTCCTCCTGGAATCTCGCGCTGCCCCCGAAGACCGGCCGGTGCCCCTGCGCGTCGGGGAGGAACACCGAGATGAGCCGACGGCGGAGCTCGTGCGCGACCTCATCGAGGGTCATCATGTTGCCGCTGCCGGTCGGGCACTCCACCGTGAACTCCGGGCCGAGGTACATCGCGTAGCGCTCGAGGGCTTCGATGACGAGGTGGTTGATGGGGAACCACACCGGTCCCCGCCAATTGGAGTTGCCGCCGTAGATCGGGGTGGTGGACTCCGCTGGCTCGTAGTCGATCGAGTTGTCCTGGCCCTCGATGTTGATGACGTAGGGGTTGCCGTCCAGCCGCTTGGTGAGCGAGCGCAGCCCATACGGCGAGAGCATGGAGTCCTCGCTGAGCACCTCCATGAGGACCCGGCGCAGGCGGTCGGGGTCCACCACCGACAGGAGCACCATGCGGCCCTCGTCGGTCTGCCGCGTCTGGAGGAAGCCCGTCTGCGGGGCGCCGTACTCATCGACCCCCCGGCGCCGCAGGAAGTTCGCGAAGCGCCGCTGGATCATCTCCGCGTCCTTCACCACGCCTGTCTGCTCGAGGTACGCCGCCGCGAGCACGGGGATGACGCCCACGAGCGACCGCACCTTGATGGACTCCCGGCTGCCATCGGGGCTCACCAGCTGGTCGAAGAAGAAGCCCTCCTCGGCATCGAACATCCCCACGTCGGCCATGCCGTCAGTGATGTCGGCGAAGTGCTCGAGGAACTTCAGCGTCATGGGCGCGTACGCCGGGTCCTGGCTCGCCAGGCGGATCGCCATGCGCAGCATCATGAGCGAGTAGAACGCCATCCACGATGTCCCGTCCGCCTGCTCGATGTAGTAGCCGTCCGGGAGGTTGGAGCGGTCGATGGGTCCGATGTTGTCCAGGCCGAGGAACCCTCCCTCGAAGACGTTGTTTCCCTCGCGATCCACGCGATTGACCCACCACGTGAAGTTGATGAGCAGCTTCTGGAAGACGCGGGCCAGGAAGTCGAAATCGCGAGCCCCGTCGATCTCGAAGACGCGGATCGCGGCCCACGCGTGCACCGGGGGATTGAGGTCGTCGAAGTTCCACTCGTACGCCGGGAGTGCGCCGTTCGGATGCATGTACCACTCGCGCAGCATGAGGAGGAGCTGGTACTTCGAGAACTCCGGGTCGATGTGCGAAAAGACAACCGTGTGGAAGGCGAGATCCCACGCCGCGAACCACGGGTACTCCCAGGAGTCCGGCATCGACAGCACGTCATAGGCGTCGAGGTTGCGCCAGTGCGAGTTGCGGATGACCCGGTGGCCGGGAGGCGGCGGGGGGTAGCCGGGATCGCCATCCAGCCAGCGGCGCACGTCGTACCGGTAGAACTGCTTGCACCAGATCATCCCGGCGAAGGCGCGCCTCATGACGTCTGCGGCCTCGGGAGTCGTGCCCGCGGGGGTGAGCCCCTGGTAGAACTCGTCGGCCTCGCGCTGGCGCGCCTCCATCACGGTGTCGAAGCGCTGTCCCGACCAGGTGATGTCGGGGAGGTCGCCGTCGCTGGGCGACCACAGCCGCAGCCTCAGCTCGACGGTCTCCCCGGGGTCCACGGTGAGGCGGTACCACCACGCGGCCTTCGTGCCGTGCTCGTCGGGGTTCACCGTGGGCGCTCCCGACACCACGTGGTCGTTGATGCCGTCCTTGGGGTAGGGGTGCTCGAGGGGCTGGCCGAAGATCCGCTCGGTGTTCGTCCGGTTGTTGCAGAAGAGGGCCGTCGGTTGCGTGCCGTCGGGCAGCGCGGCCGCATCGAGGTGGTAGATGCCGAGCCGGTAGTGGTCCGCGACGATCGTCCCCGCGTCGAGGGCCATCTGCGGCACCGGATGCGACCGCCCCCAGCTCCACGTGTCGCGGAACCACATCGTCGGAAGGACGCTGATGGTGTCGGTCTCCGGACCCACGTTGGTGATCCGGATTCGGATGAAGGTGTCGGTGGGATCGCTCTTGGCGTAGGCGACCTCCACCACCCAGTAGCGATCGTCGTCGAAGACTCCGGTATCGAGCAGCTCGAACTCCGGATCCTGCCGGGTTCGCGCGGCGTTCCGCGCCACGAGCTCGTCGTAGGGGAATGCGGCCTGGGGGTAGTGGTAGCGGGCCTTGAGCCAGGCGTGCGAGGGCGTGGCGTCGTCGTACCACCAGTACTCCTTCACGTCCTCTCCGTGGTTGCCCTGCCAGCCGTCAAGACCGAAGAAGCGCTCCTTGAGGTGCCCGTCGCGGCCGTTCCACAGGGCGAGGGAGAAGCACAGGTCCTGGTTGATGTCGCACAGGCCGAGCAGTCCGTCCTGGTTCCAGCGGTACTCCCGGGAGCGGGACTGGTCGTAGGGGAGGTAGCGCCAGGCGTCGCCATCGTCGGAGTAGTCCTCGCGCACCGTGCCCCAGGCACGCTCGGCGAGATAGGGCCCCCACTGGTACCAGGGGCCGGCCTCATCCGGCCCGAAGCGAAGGCTGCCGGCCTGGGCCATGCGCTCGCTCTCGCTCTGAGGAGCGCTGGGATCGGGGACAGGACGCGGGCTCACGGACCTGATCCTGCCCGAGGCGCGGCGCCGCCCCGACATGGGGACCTCTGTCGCGATACCGTCTCCTGGAGAGGGGAGAAAACCACCATGCGCACTGGGCTCGTGATCCGCGCCACCACCGTCCTGGCCGCCCTGGCCGTCTCCGTTGCCGCCTTCGCGGCACCCGCCTCGGCCGCGGGCAACCCCAACCGACCCGAGAAGCCGGCGAACCAGGACACCCTCAAGCTCCCCATGGACCTCAAGGACCGAGGGGAGTACGTCCGCAAGGTCCAGCACCGCCTGGCCTGGCTGGGCTACGACATCGACTGGCGCGAGCAGCTGGAGGGCCTGTACGGCGACTCCACGAAGGAAGCGGTCCGGCTCCTGCAGAACAAGTTCTACCTGCCCGAGACCGGGGTCGTGAACAAGGACACGTGGAAGCTCCTCGACAAGGTCGGCAGCAACGTCGGCGAACTCCCCAAGACGTGCCTGTCCGAGGCCAAGACGCTGTGCATCGACAAGACCTCCAAGCTGTTGAGGTACGTCCACGACAAGAAGGTCGTCCTCACCCTCGACGTGCGCTTCGGGGTGCCCGGCTTGGAGACGCCCAATGGCACCTTCCGTGTCTGGTACAAGTGGCGTGACGCCACCTCCGGGCTGTCCAACCCTCGCGCCCCCATGCCGTACGCGCTCTTCTTCGCCGGTGACATCGCCGTGCACTACTCCCCGCCCTTCGCCGCCAACGGCTACTACCCCGGCGGCGGCTCGCACGGATGCGTGAACGTGCGCGACAAGGAGGGCATGGCCTGGCTCTTCGACCAGTTCCCCCAGGACGGTCTCGTGCACGTCTACAACGGCTGATCCCCGCGCCGTGGCCGTGCCGTCGGATCCTGCCCGCGTCGTCCTCGTGGGCTACGGCCTCGCCGGGCGTGTCTTCCACTCGCGGCTCATCGCCGCGGAGCCCGGCCTCGAGGTGGCGGCGGTCGTCACCTCCGATCCCGAGCGGGCCGCCCAGGCCCGATCGGACATCCCCGGCGTGCTCATCCTGGCGACCCCCGAGGACGCCTGGTCCCGGGCGGCGGACTTCGATCTCGCGGTGATCGCGACGGCGAACTCCGCCCACGTCCCCCAGGCCTCCGCGGCCCTCGACGCGGGCCTGCACGTGGTCGTCGACAAGCCGCTCGCGGGCACGGCCGCGCAGGCCCAGGACCTCCTCGATGCGGCCGCGGACGCCGGACGCCAGCTGCACGTGTTCCAGAACCGACGCTGGGACTCCGAGGTCCTCACCGCGCGGGCCGCCATCGACGACGGCCTGCTCGGCCGGGTGCACCGATGGGAGTCCCGCTTCGAGCGCTGGCGGCCCACTCCGAAGGGCGGCTGGCGCGAGGACGGTCCGCCCGAGGACCTGCCCGGCCTGCTGTACGACCTCGGATCCCACCTCGTCGACCAGGCGATCCACGTCCTCGGACCCGTCGTCCGCGTCTATGCCTCGGTACGCGCGGTCCGCGACGGGCAGGCCGCCGATGATGACACGCAGCTCATCCTCACCCACGCCTCCGGTGCCGTGAGCATCCTGAGCGTGAGCTCGATCGCGGCGCTGCGCGAGCCGCGACTGAGAGTGCTGGGCACGGCGGGCGGCATCGACGTGTGCGGACTCGACACCCAGGAGGACGCCCTGCGCTCCGGGGCGGATCCTCGCGGGGCCGCGTGGGGCGTGGAACCGCCGGAGGCCACGGTGACCCTCGTGACGGCGGCGGATCCGCAGCCTCGGGAGATCCCCCGTGCGCGCGGCGCGTGGCCGGAGTACTACCGCGGGGTGGCCCGCTCCCTCGCCGAGGGCGCCCCTCCGCCCGTGGACCCTGCCGACGCGGTGGCGAACCTCAGGGTGATCGAGGCGGCCGCCCTCTCAGCGCGCGAGGGGGTCGCCGTGACACTCGATCCCCCCGCCGCCCACGTGGGCTAGCGCCGCATCGCCCGCCCCCGAGGTCGACGGGGCGCCGTGGGTCGGTCCGGGTCGCTCCTCCCAAGACGTCAGCTCGCGCGCTCGCACGCCGCGAGGATCCCTACCGGGTCCTCCAGCAGCGACGCGAAGGCGAGTTCACCCGCGCCGATCAAGGTCGCGTCACCGCCGAGGTCGGTGACCGTCACGCGCACCTGCTCGCGCGCCGCCGTGAGCGCACGACCCACCTCCCGGTCGACGCGGGGACCCGCCACGGCGTAGACGTGGTGGAGGTGACCCCCGAGCACCACGACCTGCGGGTTGACGATGTTGACGAGATTCGCCAGTCCGACTCCCAGCCAGCCCGCGACGCGCTCGATGGCGGCCATCGCCTGCCGGTTGCCGCTCTCGGCCTCCTGCAGGAGGACGCCCACCTCGGTGTCCTCGTCGACGCCGGCATTGCGCATGAGGGCGAGGCGGCCGATCTCGGTCTCCCAGCACCCTCGCGCACCGCAGCGGCAGATGATGCCGCGCGGGTTGACCCGCATGTGCCCGAACTCGCCGCCGTACCCGCCGGCTCCGGTGAGGGGCCGGCCATCGACGAGCATCCCACCGCCGATGCCGATATCCCCGGTGAGGAACACCAGCGTGTCAGCCCCGCGACCTGAGCCCCTCAGGTGCTCCGCGCGCGCGCCGAGGTCCGCGTCGTTGCGCACCTGCAGGGGCGGCGACCAGCCCGAGCGCTGCGACAGGGCCTCGGAGAGGTCGTTGCCCAGCGGAACGTCGACCCAGCCCAGGTTGGGCGCGAAGCGCACGAGTCCGTCCTCGGTGCGCACGACTCCCGGGACACCCACGCCGGTGCCCACCCACGCCGCGCCGGCAGGCGCGCGCGCGAGGACGCGCTGGGTGAGTTCGGCGACGTGACGCACGAGCGTCGTGAAGGAGGGCTGGTGGTGTCGGCGCTCATGCCGCGCCAGGAGTTCCCCGCCGAGACCGTAGAGCGAAGCGACGCTGCGCTCGACGCGGATGTCCAGAGCCACGACGACGGCAGCCCCCGCCACCGGCTCGACGACCAGGGACGGGCGCCCGACGCCCTGGCCCACGCCCGCCGACTCCCGGGCCAGCCCGAGCGCGACGAGTTCCGACACCAGGTCGCCGACGGTGCTGCGGTTCAGCCCGGTCGAGGCCACGATCTGCGATCGCGATCGGGGCCCATGGCGATGCAGCATCGTGAGCACGAGCGCGAGATTCGAGCGGCGCACCTCGTCCTGGGTCGCGCCTGCGAGCGACGTCACGGCTTCCTTGATCCCCCGCTCAGGCTCCGGTAGCGGACGCGCGGCGTCGGGAGATCGCGTCGACGCTCGCGGCCACGAGGAGCACGAGGCCGGTGACGACGAACTGGATGCCGGACTGCTGCGTGATCAGCGGCAGGCCGTTGGCGATGACTGCGATGACCAGGCCGCCGATCACGGCATCGCGGATCTTGCCCCGCCCGCCGAACAGGCTCGTCCCGCCGATGACGGCAGCCCCGACGGCGAAGAGCAGCGTCTGTGCCCCGCCGGTCGTGGGCGAGACCGAGTTGTCGCGCGAGGCCAGGAGAACGCCCGCCACCGCCGCGAGGGTCGAGCAGAAGATGAAGCACGTGATCATCAAGCCCTTGACGTTGATGCCGGCACGCCGAGCCGCCTCACGGTTGCCGCCCACGGCGTACACGTGACGGCCGAAGCCCGTGCGCTGCAGGATGAACGTGAGCCCGACGAGAAGCACCAGGATGACGGGGACCACCCACGGCACACCCTGGATGGTGATCTTCGCGTTGGGCAACTGGCGCTCCTGGTTGAGCAGGTACGTCGCCACCCCGATGAGCACGGCGAGGGCCACGACCTTCGCCGCCCAGACCGACATCGCCTCGGCGGGCAGGCCCGCCTTGCGCCGGCGCTGGATCGCCAGGAACGTACTGAGCGCGAAGCCAGCGACGATCACCAGGGCGAGAACCCAGCCGAGCCAGACCGGCATGTTGCCGTTCATGATGACGAGGATCGCGTCGTCGCGGATCGGGATCGTGCCGCCCTCTCCGATTATGAGGAGCATGAGGCCCTGCAGGGCGAGGAACATCGCCAGGGTGACGACGAAGCTGGGGATGCCGAGGCGCGCGACCAGCAGGCCGATGACGAAGCCGATGACGACACCGGTGAGGAGGGCTGCGGCCAAGGCCAGCGGCCAGGACCAGCCCCAGTTGGTGAGCGTGACCGCGAGGACCGCCGCGGCGGTCCCGGCCGCGTAGCCGGCGGAGAGGTCGATCTCGCCGAGGAGGAGCACGAAGATGAGCCCCATCGCGAGGACGATG
This sequence comes from uncultured bacterium, assembly GCA_903909555.1. Lineage (GTDB taxonomy): Bacteria > Actinomycetota > Actinomycetes > S36-B12 > S36-B12 > Mxb001. The sequence goes on from CAIVWG010000117.1 coordinate 6,962, forward strand.
ATCGCGGCACTCTGGTTGATGAGGTTGGCGAAGTTGAAGATGCTGAGGAACGTCGACCCCTCGAGCGCGCTAAAGAGGATCACCAGGGCGATGAGGCCGAGGACCGCCGGCAAGGAGCCGATGTCGCCGCCGCGCACCCGTGCGAGATAGTCGCGGAAGGCCTGTCCGATACCGGCCGTGTCACCCGCGGCTGGGACGTCGACGTCGGTGGGCTGCTGGACCGTGCTCATACCGCACCTCCCGCGGCCGCAACCTCGGGTTGGAGCCCGAGGTCGCCCGAGCGCCCGGTGGTGATGAGTTCCACCACCTGCCGGTTGTCCACCTCGGAGGCTTCGACCTGCGCGGCCATGCGGCCGAGGTAGAGGCAGGCGATGTCGTCGGCGACCGCGGCCACGTCGTTCATGTTGTGCGAGATGAGGATGACGCCCAGGCCGTTGTCGGCCAGGCGCCGCACGAGGGCGAGGACCTGCTCGGTCTGGGCGACGCCCAGGGCGGCAGTGGGCTCATCGAGGATCACGAGTTTGCTATTCCACAGGACCGCGCGGGCGATCGCGACCGTCTGGCGCTGGCCGCCGGAGAGGCTCGACACCTGCTGTCGGAGGCTCTTGAGGGTGCGCACCGACAGGCCCTTGAGGGTCTCAGCAGCCTTCTTCTCCATGGACGTCTCGTCCAGCGTCACGCCGGACTTCACCTCACGGCCCAGGAACATGTTGTGGACCACGTCGAGGTTGTCGCACAGCGCCAGGTCCTGGTAGACGACCTCGATACCGAGGGCATTCGCCTGCTTGGGGCCGCCGATCGACACCGGTGAGCCCTCGAAGAGCACCTGACCGCTGTCGAAGGGGTAGATACCGGCTACGCCCTTGATGAGGGTGCTCTTGCCGGCTCCGTTATCGCCCACGAGGGCGGTGACGCGCCCCGCGCGGACATCGAGGTCGACGTCGCGCAGGACGTGGACGGGACCGAAGCTCTTGTTGATCCCCTTCAAGGACAGCAGGGGCGTGTCAGTCGTCATGGCAACCGGGCTCCTCGCGGAAGGTCCAGTGATCGATGGTGAGCAGTGTGCCAGGAAGAGCCCGGGGGCGGGCCGCTTTTGCGGCCCGCCCCCGGCTTGTCATGCGAGTCCGTCAGGGACGGGTCACGGCGTGATGCCGTACTCCTCGCACTTCTTCTTCAGTTCATCGGTGGTGCACACGCGGTCGTACGTGGTGAAGCCGTCAGCGATGACGTCCTTCACGTTCTCCGGGAAGATGGCCACCGGCTCGAGGAGAACGGCCTTGACCGTCCCGCCCGTCTCGGTGTCCGTCACGGAGCCCGCCGCGAGCGCCTCGGCCGCAGCGGTGTCGCCGTTCGCCAGGGCGATGGCCAGGGCGGCCGCGGCGTCAGCCTCGGCCTTGATGGCCTTGTAGACGGTCATGCACTGGGTGCCCAGCAGCACGCGCTGCAGGCCCTCATCCGTCGCGTCCTGGCCGGTGACGGGGATCTGGCCGGCCACGCCGTTGCGCTCGAGGACCGCGATGGCCGCGCCACCGAGTCCGTCATTGGCCGACGCGACGCCGATGATGTCGCCGCCGGTCTCGGTGTAGATCTGCTCGAAGATGGTGCCGGCCTTGGTGTTATCCCAGTCCGGGACGGCCTGGTCGGCGGCCACGGTGTAGCCGGCGTCCGTGACGACCTTCTCGTAGCCCTCCTTGAAGAGGGTGGCGTTGTTGTCGGTCGGCGAGCCGTTGAGCAGGACGACCGGGCCCTTGTCCTGGCCGGAATCCTGCAGGCACTTCACGAGGCCCTCGCCGATCTTGGTGCCCACGGCGACATTGTCGAAGGACACGTAGTAGTTGGCGTTGCCGCCGAGGGTGAGGCGGTCGTAGTCGACCGTCGGGATGCCCTGGTCGCTGGCCTTCTTGATGACCGCGGCCGCGGAGGGGCTGTCGAGGTTGACGAGGAGGAGCGCGCTCACGCCCTCGCTGATCATCTGATCGGCGATCGTGGCGAACTTCGCCTTGTCGCCGTTGGCGTTCTGGATGTCGTACTCCACGCCGGCAGCCTGGAAGGCCTGCTCGAGGAAGGGACGATCCGCGGTCTCCCAGCGAGCCGAGGAGGCTGCGTCGGGGAGGATGACGCCGATCTTGGGAACGGCGGCGGGCTCGGTCTCCGCCGGCGCGCTCGTCTCGGCAGGAGCGCTGCTCTCAGCAGGCGCGCTGCTCTCAGCAGGAGCGCTGCTCTCGGCAGGAGCGCTCGAGGAGCTGCTGCCGGTGCTGCCGCCACAGGCGGCAAGGAGGAGCCCGGCGGCGGCAAGGCCGGCGAAAGCTCCGAAGGTGCGCTTGGACATCTGGGTCCTTTCTCAGCAGGGCATCCCTGCGTGTCGTGGTCGGTGCGTGATGAGGCGCACCGTTCTTCCCTGTCGTGCTGCTGTGCCTACTTGTCGTGCTTGCTCTCAGAGGTGTTCGTCGTGCGGTGCTGCCGTGCGTTGGTGCGGTGCTGCTGCGGTGTCGCGCGTCCTGGTCAGGCGCCCAGGATCGTGTCGATCACCAACTGGTCCAGTTGCTCGTTGCGGTATCCGCGACTGGCCAGGGCTTCGGGGTCGAACTTCTCGGCGAGGAGTTCGTCGGCGGCGGCCCGCGAATACGGTCCGACCGAGGGGATGGCGAGCTCGGGAACGCTGGCGGCGGCCATGGCCTCCGCCACGCGGGGGTCGGCGTCGAACTGGCGAGCCTTCTCGCGCAGGATGAGGTACGTCCGCATGCATCCGCGGGCGAAGTCCCAGATCCCGTCGCCCCACTCGTTGCGGTAGGGGCGGGCGTCGAAGTGCTTGGCCCCGGAGTACCCGCTGTTCTCGAGGAGGCGGACCACGAAGAAGTCGTCCTTGATGCCCTCTGAGCCGAACCGCAGGTCCTGGTCGTATCGGCCGATCTTCTGGTCATTGAGGTCGATATGGAAGAGCTTGCCCTGCCACAGCGTCTGGGCCACGCCCTGGTAGAAGCTGAGACCGGCCATCGTCTCGTGGGCCACTTCGGGATTGAGGCCCACCATGTCGGCGTGCTCGAGGGTCTCGATGAAGGCCAGGGCGTGGCCGACGGTGGGCAGGAAGGTGTCGCCCCGCGGCTCGTTGGGCTTGGGCTCGATCGCGAAGCGGATGTCGTATCCCTGCTCGACGACGTACGAGGCCAGGAAGTCCAGCGCCTCGCGATAGCGGTCGAGAGCGTCGGCGGGAGTCTTGGACGCGGCTGACTCGACACCCTCGCGCCCGCCCCAGAACACGTAGATCGGCGCTCCGAGCTCCGCGGCCACATCGAGGTTGCGCATCGACTTCGCAATGGCAAAGCGGCGGACGTCGCGGTCGTTGGACGTGAACGCACCGTCCTTGAACATCGGATGCCAGAACAGGTTCGTCGTGGCCATCGAGCACACGATTCCGGACTGGGCCAGTGCCTTCTTGAAGTCATCGAGCTGACGGCGCCTCTCGGACTCGTCAGCACCGAACGTCATGAGGTCGTCATCGTGGAAGCTCACGCCCCACGCGCCAATGTCGGCGAGGCCCCGGACGAAGTCCCCTGGCGGCAGCGGCGGTCGCGTCGCCTCGCCGAAGGGGTCACGCCCCGGGTGCCCGATGGTCCACAGGCCGAAGGCGAAGCGGTCCTCGGGCGTGGGGGTGTAGTCCGCCATCCGTCCCCCTCGTCGACGTCGGGGCAGGAGCCCCGGCCAGAGATTGTTGTCGGCCCGAACATATGGCCGGTCCCCGGGGCCCGCAACCCCTGAGCGTCACCCTCGCGCTGCGAATCGGTAACGAAAAGGTCACGCGGCGGACATCAGGGGGTCGGGGAGGCGCCGTGCACGGTCGCGAAGGCACGCGCGTAGCCCTCGCGCACCGCGGGTGCCGGCGTTGGCTCGAGGACGGTCAGGCCCGCGGACGCCCATTCCGGGGGCTCCTTCGTCGCCGCCAGGGCCCAGGCCGCCTGCCGCGCGGCGCCGTCGGCGACGTACTCCCCCGGCGGTGGGATGGCGACGGGTACGTCGAAGACCGTGGTGGCGATCTGCTGCACGGCCGGGCTGGCCGCCGCGCCCCCCACGATGAGGATGCGGCGGGGTTGGACGCCCTGGGCGCGCAGGGCGTCGACCGCGTCGGCCATCCCGCACAGCATGCCCTCCACGCTGGCGCGAGCGATGTTCGGCGGCGTCATGGCGTCGCGGGTGAGCCCGATGAGGCTCCCGGTTGCACTGGGCAGGTTGGGGGTGCGCTCGCCATCAAGGTAGGGAAGGAGGGTGACGCCGCCGCTTCCCGGCGCGGCCTGCAGGGCGAGGTCGGACAGCCGATCGAGGTCCACGCCCAGCAACTGAGCGGTCGCCGTCATGACGCGAGCGGCGTTCAGGGTGCACACCAGGGGCAGGAAGCGACCCGTGGCATCGGCGAACCCCGCGACCTGCCCCGACGGATCCGCCGTGGGCCGGTCCGAGACGGCGAACGCCGTCCCCGAGGTGCCCAGTGACACGACGACGTCGCCGGGCAGCGCCCCGACGCCCAGGGCGGCGCCCATGTTGTCCCCGGTCCCGGGGGCCAGCGCGATCCCGGCGTAGGTCTCGCCGACGACCTCCTGGGGCCGGGCCACGCGGGGCACGTCGGGCGCATGGCCCAGCGCGAGCTCGAGCAACTCCGGGACGTACTCCCCGCGCGCTGGCGACCAGTAGCCCGTCCCCGACGCATCGCCCCGATCGGTCGTGGCCTCTCCGGGCGCCCCCGCCAGCCGCCACGTCAGCCAGTCGTGAGGCAGCATCACCCGGCGCACCCGGCGCGCACGATCCGGCTCCGCGCGGGCCAGCCACCTCAGTTTCGTGACGGTGAAGGAGGCCACGGGAACACTGCCCACCGTGTCGGCCCAGCGGACGGGGCCACCGCCTTCCACGACGAGGTCGGCGGCATCCTGCGCGGAGCGGGTGTCGTTCCACAGCAGCGCGGGACGGATGACGTGGTCAGCCTCATCGAGCACGACCATGCCGTGCTGCTGGGCCGCGACGGCGAGTGCGGAGACGTCCTGCAAGGCGGGCCCGAGCACCTCCTCGAGCGCGCTCCACCACGCATCCGGGTGCACCTCGGTGCCCTCGGGATGCCCGGCGCGGAACTCCCGCACCAGAGCACCGGTGTCAGCGTCGCGCACGACGACCTTGACCGACTGGGTGGAGGAGTCGACCCCCGCAACGAGCGGCATGGCCGGACGCTACCGGACGGCGCGGGACTGCGCAGGGGTGCCGAACTGCCTCAGGTCTTGCGGTCGTCCGCGGCCTTGATGTCGGCCTCGAGCGCGTCCAGGGAGTCCCGCAGAGCCTGGATATGGCGCAACGCCACGGCGGTATCGCCCGCCCGCCCCTCAAGTTCCTGGCGGGCCTCCCGCTCCCGGGCCTCCTCCATGGAGCTGATGATGATGCCGATGAGCAGGTTGAAGATGACGAAGGCCGCGATGAGCACGTAGCTCACGAAGAACACGGTGGCCCACGGCGAGACCGCCGAGGCCTCCTCGAGGTACGTCGGGAAGTTCTCCAGGGTGAGGAGCACGAAGAGGGTGAGCATCGATCGCGTGACGGTCCCCCAGGACTGCGGGAGCGCCTCGCCGAAGAGGCTCCACCCCAGCATCCCGTAGACGAAGACGAGGAGGAACGTGAGGACGACGATGCTCCCCAGGGGCGGGATGGAACGGACGACGCTGTAGATGAGGACGCGGGCATCGGGCAGGAATCGGATGAGCCGCACGATGCGGCCCAGCCGCAGAAGCCGCAGGATCTGGGCGTTGTCGCGCAGCCCCGGGATCAGCGCTCCGCCGATGATGACGAAGTCGAAGATGTTCCAGCCGTTCTTGAAGAAGTCCCACGGGCGCCGCCCGTAGGACGCGATCCGCAGGATGAGCTCGACGACGAAGATGCCGTACAGGACGCTGTTGATGGTCACGAGCAGGTCGCCGTAGGACTCCATGACGGCCGGGAACGTCTCCAGGCCCAGGACGATCGCGTTCACGACGATCACGCCCGCGATGACGAGGTTGAAGGGCTCGGAGTCGACAAGGCGGGCCAGGCGACCCGTCCTGCCCTGATCCCGCGGGGACTCCTCCACGCTCACGCTCTCGATGGTAGGGGGCGTCAGCCGAAGGAGCCGTCGTTCTCCGTCACGATGGTGAGCCGGAACGGCCCTCCTCGCTCGAAGGCGGGGATGGTGACGACGGCCGGCGTGATATCGGCACCGGGGGCCCTGTCGACAGGGAGGAACGCGATTCCCTGGGTGTTGAACCGGGCGACGAGGTCACGACCGCCCACGCGCACGCGCGCGACCACGCCCTCGCAGCGAGGCGCACCCGCCCGGACGGGGCAGCCTTCCATGGCGGGCATGTTGAGCATGAGCGCGAGCGTTCCGGTGCGCCGACCCGTGGGCGTGAGCGTCACGGCGACGGGGTACTTGGGGCTGACGTCCGCCGACAAGCAGGCGACATTGCTGCCGAGACAGGCGCTCGCGACCGCCCAGGACCCCGCGGCGTACTGGCGCAGACCCGACCTGACCTCCGGGCTGGGACCCGGCGCCGCGACGTCGACGGTACGGCTGCCCGAGATGCGGCCCCGCGGGTCGATCGTGACCCGGCGGAAGGCATCGAAGCCCTGCGGGGCAGACGCCATCACGTCCACCGTGAGCACGGTGCCGGCCGGAACCGGCTCGGCCAGGGTCCAGAACACTCGCAGGCGATTCCCCTCAACCCACCGCGCGCGGAGGTCGGCGATCCCCGACTGCCCGCCGACGAAGGACACGGGCCAGTACGGGGTGGTGTAGCTCCCCTCCGAGGTGTGCACGGTGAGCGCGTACCACGCGGCAGCCGGTTCGACCTCCATGAGGTTGCGGACCTCTCGAGCATCGACCGTCCACGAGTCGTCGCTGCCGTAGCCCAGGGCGGTGATGGTGTAGCCCTCGATCTCCCCGCCTGCGCCTCCCGGCGACCACTGAGCGGCGACGTACACGTCGGTCTCGAGGTCCATGGGTTGGAAGGAGAGGTACGACGGGAACGCCGTTGGAGTCGGCGCCGGCAGCGCGTCCTCGCCCACCGCCGCGGCGGGATTGACGGCGCCGTAGCCGTAGTCGGGGTCGTATCCCTTCGCGCCACGGTCCTGGGCCGTGCTCGTGAGGCGCTGGCGCACCTCAACCGGGGTCATATCGGGGAAGGCCTCGAGGACGAGCGCCGCCACTCCGGCGACGAAGGGCGCGGCCATCGACGTGCCGCTCAGGGGGATGAGCGGGCGGGGCTCCACGGCGAACGACGTGCCTTGGAGCGCCGCGCGTGCCATCGGCCCGAGGATGTCGGTGCCCGGGGCGGATACCGAGACGAAGCCCTCGAAGGACGAGAAGTAGGCCAGATTGAGGTCGGGGTCGAGGGCCGTCACCGTGATCGCGGTCGCGCATCCTGCCGGCAGCATGGCGGGATTGCCGTCCACGCCGGAGTTCCCGGCAGCGATGACGACAACGCTGCCCTTCGCGGTCGCATTGCCGACCGCCGCGCACAGTTCCTCCTGCAACTCGGGCGGCAGAAGAATCTCCGGCTGGCCCAGGGACAGGTTGATGACATCGGCACGTCCGGCCACGTGATCGAGGCCGGCGATCACCGACGGCCACAGGTCAGGGTCGGACTTCTCCCACGCCACCGCGCCCAGGATGAGGCTGGCCTCGGGCGCGACCCCCGTCATGCCCACCCCATCGGACACCCCCGCGGCGATGCCCGCCACGTGGGTGCCGTGCGTCTCCGTGGAGTTCATGTCCTCCGGAGCAACCTCCTTGACCGTGGTCCCTTCGACGACGAAGGACTCCACGACGTTCGGGGCGATCTCCGGATGAGCTCCGTCGTAGTCGGAGTCGAGGATGGCGATGGTGACCCCGTCACCGGTGTGACCGGCGGCGTGCACGGCCTCAAGGGAGGTCGCCACGAGGTTCCACTGCGAGTCGGTGTAGTCCCCGACGAGGACCGGCGCAGGGGCAGGGTCCGCCGACGGGACGGTCACGGCCGCCGCCGGCGGTGGCATGACAGCGGCGCCGACGAGCAGGGCGAGGCCGAGGACGAGTGCGGAGCGGGGGCTCACCGGGCGCATGGGGCCTGCTTTCGACGGGGGGCGATACCTCACCCTAGGGGGCGGAGGTGCATCTGCGGGCCGATTAGACACCCAGGCGCGCAGACGCGAACCGCGCGACGGCCTCCTCGTCACCGGAGATGTCGAGGACGACCGCGTGACGGCCGAAGAGCCGCAGCAGCAATTCCAGGGGGGCGCCGGTCAGGGTCACGCTCGGGGAGCCCGCCTTCGCGACATGCCGCTGCCCCGTGTCGCTTCTCACCAGGACGAGCCCAACCGGCACCTTGCGCGCCAGCAGCCGGGTCGCCTTGGTGAGCCGAGCCCACAGCAGGTCCTGCTCCTCCGGCGGGAGTTCCCGCGGCTGCCATGACGGCGAGCCATCGGGCAGAGGGGGTGTCGCACGTCGCACGTCCTCGTGGTGAACGGCGAACTCGAAGAGGTTGGCGAGGCCGTCTGCCCAGCGCATCGGGGAGTACAGCGGAGGACCGGTGCGCACCGTGGCCACCAGGTCGGGCCACGGGCGCTCGGCGTAGGACTGCTGGACGGAGGCGGCGTAGCCCGCGAGGGGTCCGCCCAGGATCCCGCCGGCAGCGTCGGGACGGCCCTCCCGCACCGCCAGATGGGCGGCGAGGTCGCGGGTCGTCCAGCCCTCGCACAGTGTGGGCGCGTCGGGCCCGACCTCGAGGAAGAGATCGCAGAGCTCGGTGCGCTCGGCGCGTGCCACGTCGGAGGCCTTCACGCCCCCGATCGTGGCACGCGCCGCCGAGCGCCCCATGCCCGGCCTGTCAGATCACTGAGGCTGCGACTCACCTCTCCTCGGTCATGGCCTTCATGCCGGAGTCGCGGTCACGATGACGTTGGAGAGGTAGCTCCCGGCGGCGGAGTCGAAATCCCCGCCGCAGGTGATGAGCGTGAGCCGATGAGCGCCGTCGGTGCCGAAGGCCTCGCGCACGATGGACGCGAAGTCCTCCTTGAGCACCATCTCGACCTCGCTCACCCGGAAGCGATGCGCGGTGCCGGACTCGTCGACGACACGAAGGCGGTCTCCCGCCTCCAGGCCCTCGAGGTTGTCGAAGGCACCCGACCCGGCCACCGCCGAGTTGCGATGGCCCACGATGACCGTCGAGCCGGCCAGGGAGTCCAGGGACACGCTGCCGCGGTACCACCCGACCGTCGTGACGTCGTCCGGGACGACGACTCCGCCCGCCTCATCCAGGCCCACCTCGATGACGGGCGCCTGCACCCCGAGTTCCGGGAGCGCAATCTGCCGGGGGATGGCCTCGGGCGATCCCGCTGGCTGCGCGACCGCCTGCGGCGCTGCCGCGCCGTTGGCTTGCGGCGCTGTCGCGCCGTTGGCTGGCTGCGGTGGTCCTCCACCCTCGGTGGCGGGTTCCGAGATCATGGCCGCCGCCGGAGGCGGGCTCCCGGCACCCAGGAAGTGTGCCGGAAGCACCGCCGCCAACGCCGCGATGATCACGAAGGCCAGTGCCCATCCGAGACGCTTGAGCAACGTCATGGCACCTGCCTCTCATCGCTCGGCTCGCCGGTAGCGCAGCAGTCCGTTGATGCCGAGGCTGAGCGCCCCGAGGACCAGCAGCCACAGGAGCGCGGGCTTGCTCGGTTCCGGGAAGGGCCCGCCACCGGCGTCAACGCCCGTGGGCAGCCGCCCCGATGCCGGGCTCACGCCCGTGCCGGATGCGGCTCGCGGCTGACCGCTGTAGCTGATGCCGGAGGGGAAGACGAACCCCGAGGGTCCCACCGAGGGGCTCGTGGTCCCCGGAGACGGCGTCACCGTCGTCTCCGTCGGAGTCGGCGTCGTCGATCCCGGGGACGGCGTGATCGTCGTCTCCGTCGGTGTTGCCGTCACCGTGACCGTCTCGGTCACCGTCGGGGTGCTGGTCGGCTGCGCGGTGATCGTCGTCGGCACGGGAATGATGACGGTGTCGGTCTGCGTCGCCGTGGCCGTCACGGTCGACGTTGCCGTCTCCGTGGTGGTCGCCGTCGCCGTCGCGGTCTCCGTCAAGGTTGCCGTGGCCGTCGCCGTCTCCGTCGTGGTCGCCGTCGCCGTCGTCGTGGCCGTCTCCGTCGTCGTCGCCGTGGCCGTCGCCGTCTCCGTGATCGTCGGGGTCGACGTCGGGGTTGCCGTGACCGTCTCGGTGACCGTCACGGTCGGGCTGGCCGAGGGGGACGGGGTGCAATTGCCCCAGCCGGCACCCCCGCCCTGGCCGTTGTTACACGGAGTCTCGAAGTTGCTGTCGCTACTCGACGGCGATGGCGACGAGCTGCCCGTCGGACTCGAGCTGCCCGTCGGACTCGAGCTGCCCGTCGGGCTCCCCGACGACGAGGACCCGGAGGGACTCGGCTTCGTGTTCACCGAGCCCGGCGGGGCTGAGGGCTTGGTGAACAGGGGCACGTCGTCGGACCACGAGCCGCCGCCAGAGCCACCTCCATCCCCGGACCCTCCCCCTCCTCCGGAACCTCCTCCTCCGCCAGAGCTGCCCCCGCCGACGATCTGGGGGAGTTCCTGGACTAGGGACCCGGAACCTCCCCACAGGCCTTGACCCCCCGAGCCGCCTCCCCCTCCGGAGCCACCACCTCCCCCGCCCGAACCACTCCCACTGCCGAGGCTCGACGCCAGTTGGCCCCAGTCCCCGGCATTCGCCGTGGGAGCCAGCATGAAGAGGGTCAGGCCCGTCGCCGTGGCCAACCCGGTGACAGCGACAAAGAGCGAGGCTCCTCGTCGCGGTTGCGAACGCCGGTATCGCCCGGACGTTCGAACGACTTTGCGCATGTCGTCCTTCCCTTCTGGGGTGTTGTCCCCCGTTGACCCTGCGGTGATTGACCCGGGATATCAACGTTGATGGTGGGCAATGAACGGGTAGGCGAAGTCGACGGAATTCCAGACCGTTCAGTGATGATGGGAGAGGAACACTTCTCCCAGGCATCATTGATGTCGCCTGTGACATGCGACACTCGCGAACGCCTACGGCGGCGATCCTTCGGGTTCGTCCATTGCCCCCCCCCCCCCGCGTGCGACATACTGAGAGAGGTCCCCTGACTCATCCGACGTGACGCGTCGGGCTTCACCGCATCGGGGGGTGCGCCATTCTCAGTCTCGTGGCACTTGTACGCGGCCTTGCCGACGCACCGGACGGCAGCGAAGCAGCGCACATTGTCCGGTCATCGATGAGTCGGGTGATGAAGGTCCACTCCGCGGCCATCTACCTGTGCCCGCCCGACTCGCGCGCCCTGTTGCTGGACGGGCAGGAGGGATTCCACGACAGCCTCGGGGAGTTGTTCGGGCGGATTCCCCTGGATGAGGACCTCCCGCTCAGCCACGCTCACGAGAACGGCGTCGAGATCGAGCTTTACCTCGACGGCCGCGACCCCACGCCGCCCGTGGAGGTGCTCCTCGGGCGGCACCCCGAACTCGATGGCGGGCGGATCCAACTGTGTCCCTTGCTTCGCCGCGGCAAGGCCCACGGCGTCCTCGCGTTGGCGGACCATGACGGCGCCTCGTCCCTGTCCTGGCAGCAACGGACCTTCCGTGAGGGGGCCGCGGCTGCCGTGAGCATCTGGGGCTGGACCCGACTCATGTCACCGGACGTCGCAGCACCTCGCCGGGACGATCACGGGATGACCGATCGCCAGCGCTCGATTCTGCTGCTCGTCGAACGCGGGTACACCAATGAGCGCATCGGGCGATCCCTGGGCTACTCGACGTCGACGGTCAAGGCGGAACTCGCACGGATGTTCCGCATGACGAGCACCTCGCGGCGTGAGCAACTCCTCGTGGTGGCGCGTCGGATGGGGTGGCTGACCGCGTTATCCGAACATGACGGTGAGGACGACCTCACTCGTCGAGGCGGTAGCCGACCTTCATGGTGACCTGGTAGTGACTGACCTTGCCCTCGTGGATGTGACCGCGAACCTCGACGACCTCAAACCAGTTGAGCCGATGCAGGGCGTCCGATGCCGAGGACACGCCGTTGCGGATGGCATCGTCGATCCCATCCGGCGAGGTGCCCACGATCTCGGTGATCCGGTAGGTGCGGTTGGGCATGATGTCTCCCAAGGTCGAAGGAACGCCGTTGCATCGCGACGGTAATGCATGGCCGAACCCCGCGTCACGGATTCGCCAGGGAGAACCTCGAAGCCGTGCTACCACGGGGGATGCCCACGGGTGGGTCGCCCGGGGCTCGAACCCGGAACCTACGGATTAAAAGTCCGCAGCTCTACCGTTGAGCTAGCGACCCGGAGGTTCCACTCATGGTGGAGGAGAACCGTCCGCTGAAGACTCCGCCAAATGTAGCGGGCGGGCGCGGCGCCGAGTGACTCGCACAAGCGGTGTCGAGAAGTGAATGGTTGAGGCCCCCGCAGATCGACTACAGCGCGCGCAAGATCAGGCGGTTGGATTCCACCGTGCCATCCGCGCTTCTCATGAAGACGTACAGCGTCTTGCTGGTACGACGCTGCCAGGTGAACTCGCCGCGAGAATCAAGGATGATGCTGACAAAGCCTTGCGTGTACGAGTCCTGACCGGGGAAGCGTATCCACGGCTGCAAGACCGCGCCGACCCCGAAACCAGTGGTCGTTCCCGCTACTCTCACGAAGGACGCGCCCTTCACATCAGTGCGGGTGCCCGTGATCGTGATGGTGGGCGCCGCTGGCTGCTCGGGGATGAACGTGCCAGAAGGTGCTGAAAACGCTCCCCACCCGGCGCCATTGAGTGCGCGCACGCTCGCGGCATACGGGGTGCCGTTGGACAGGGCCGCAATGGTGCATGACGTCGTCGGAGCGACGACGAGACATGACTGGCCGCCAGGTGACACGACCGCCTGATAGGTGGACACGGGGAAAGACCCAGAAGTCACCGGCGCCGTCCACGACAGCGACACCGACTCATCTCCAGCGACACCGGCAATTCCCACGGGCGAAGACGGCGGATACACGGGCGGAGGAGGTGGTGGGGGTGGCGGTGGCGTCGCAATCGCCGTGGCCACTTGGATGCGGTTGTACGAGCCATTCCACCGATACCAGGCCACAGCTTGGATGAGGCCATCAGCCGACATGGCGGCCCTGGGCTCGTAGGCGCCATTTCCGGGGGTGGACATCGCTACTGCCGCTTCCCAACTGAGGCCTCCATCGGATGTCGATGCCGACTGCACAACCTCGGGGTCGGATGTCTCCATGGACCAGGCGACCGTCTGGTCCTCACCATCATCAGACATAGCAATCGCAGGTAGATCAGATCCCGTTGCGTCGGCTGGCCCGGACAGCCTCACGAGGGAACCCCAGGTGGCGCCACCGTCAGCACTGGATCGCGATTGCGCGTAGCCGGGGGAGGAGTCGAAGTACCAACTGATGGTGCGATGCGAACCATCGGCGGACATCGCCAGGCTCGGGTTGTAGTGATATCCGAAGTCCACCGACAGGTTGGTGGCCGAGCCCCAGGTGGCGCCTCCATCACTGGACGACCGTGACTGCACCACGTTGTTGCCGCGCACCCAGGAAGCCGCCTGCTGCAGCCCATCGGCGGACATCGCCACCGTGGCCCCCCTCGCGCTGGCTCCGGCCGCCGAGAGATCCACCGGGCTGCTCCACGTCGCACCACCATCTGAAGATGTGCTCATCTGGACCGTGTAGTTCGAGCCACTGCTGTAAGACCAGGTGATCGCCTGATGCAGGCCATCAGCTGAGATCGCGATCGCGGGCGGCAACGCGTTTCCCACTACCGAGAGGTCACTCGCACTGCTCCACGTCGCACCGCCGTCTGAGGATGTGCTCACCTGCACGCGCTGGAATCCAAAGGCGCCGCGACGCCAGACGACAGTCTGTCGGCTGCCGTCGGAGGACACCGCCACCTGAGGGTCGGTGGCATCCGACCCCGTCGCCGAGAGGTCCACCGGACTCGACCATGTCGCGCCAGAGTCACCGCTGGCACGGACCTGGATGATCTTATTGGCCCCGTTGCTACGCCACCACGTGGCTGCTTGCACGGACCCATCGGACGACATCGCCAAGTCCGGTTCGGCCGCGGCAAGACCGGCCGCCGTCAGGTCCACCACCGCGCCCCATGTCGCCCCGGCATCCGGGGTCACGGCGTACTGAATGCGCATCTGGCTGCCAGAACCCTGGCGCCACAGCGACGCGATGACCCGGCCGCTGGAGGACATCGCAAGACTCGGCTCGACTGCTTCACCCGTCGGGGACAGGTCGATCGTCGGTCCCCAAATCGGCGCGGTCGCCGGGGTCACGGTCGCCCTGCCGATGCCCGTGCGCGATGCTCCCCCGCCTGCGACGCCGAGGGAGGAGACCGCCCCCTGCGCCGCGTTGACACCTGCTCGCTCGGAGGCAGTGGCAGACTCCGCCAGCAGCGGCACCCCGACGCTCGAAGCGACGAAGGCCGCCCCGCAGGCGATCACTCCAGATCTGACAGCACCCCAACGACGTCGCATGGCGAATTCCGTCCCTGGAAGCAGCGGCGCACTCCCAACAGCACGCTTCGCCCTCAGCCGGTCTCGGCCCAGATCCCACGCGGCGCTAGTGGATCACATACTGCTCAAGAAAGGAAGGTGAAGGAGCCAGACACCCTGACGCTCTCCGGAGGGCCTCTAATCTGGCACCACCCAGGCGAGAGGAGGGCCCACGGTGAGTCGGAACATGCTGCTGCTCGTGCTGGGCGCCCTGCTGGCCGGAGGCATCGCCACGCCCGTCCGCGCCGCCTCGACGACCCCGCCCTGCCTGCCGCACTGCGCGGGCGCGAGCCTCGCGGGTTCCGACCTCTCCGGCGTGAACCTGAGCCGCGCTGACTTCAGACGGGCTGACCTGTCCCGTGCGAACCTCTCCGGAGCCATCATCATGCTCACGGACCTGACGGACGCCAACCTGTCCGGCGCCGACCTCACAGGCGCGGTGCTCTCCGGATCCACGCTGACCAACACCGACTTCCGCGGTGCGAACCTGACGTCGGCCATGGGCAGCGGCATACGGGGAACGCCCACGCGGATGCCCAAGGACTGGGCCATCGTCCGAGCGCGGCCCGGGGGAATCGCGAATCCCCGGCTCCCCGGCTTCATCGCCGGCCCGGGGGCCGCCCTTCCACAGGCATACCTGAGCGGAGCCGACATGCGCGGCATGAACCTCGCCGGGGCGAACTTCACCTGCGCGGACGTGTCATGGGCCGACTTCCGGGGAGCCAACCTGACCGGGGCGAACTTCACCCAGGCCTGGATGCTGGCCCCCAAGATGAAGGGCGCCAATGTCACCGGGGCCATCTTCACCGGAGCGACGTTCGGGTGGTCCGGGGACCGGCCCGGCCCACGGCCCGGCTGCACGGCTCCCCTCGTCGACATCACGCCTGCCGGGCTCCTGTCCTAGCTCCGGAAGTCCGTGTCTCGCCACTCCCCCGGCGGCCGACGGCTGTCGAGTTCTTCCTCGCGAGCCCTCAGTTCGACGCGGCGGATCTTGCCCGACACGGTCTTCGGCAGGTCGGCGAACTCCAGGCGCCGGATGCGCAGGTAGGGCGGCACATGCTCGCGGGCGTACTCCAGGATCGATCGCGCGGTCTCCTCCGTCGGCTCGTGTCCCGGTGCCAGGGCGACGTACGCCTTGGGCACGACCAGCCGGATCTCGTCCGGGGACGGCACGACCGCGGCCTCGGCGACCGCCGGATGCTCGATGAGGACACTCTCGAGCTCGAACGGACTCACCTTGTAGTCGGAGGACTTGAAGACGTCATCGGTACGGCCGATGAATGTGATGTATCCGTCCTCGTCCCGTGAGGCGACGTCGCCGGTGTGGTAGTGCCCGCCGGCCATCGCCTCGGCGTTGCGCTCAGGATCGCCAAGATAACCGGTCATGAGGCTGAGCGGACGCACGGCCAGGTCGAGGCAGATCTCGCCCTCGCCCGGACCTTCGACGCGCTCACCTGTCGTCGGATCCACGAGCGCGACCGGCATGCCGGGCAGCGGCCGTCCCATGGATCCCGGCTTGACCGGCGCGCCCGGGGCATTGCCCACCATGGCGGTCATCTCGGTCTGGCCGAACCCATCGCGGACCGTCAGTCCCCAGCGGTCCTGCACCTGACTGATGACCTCCGGGTTGAGCGGCTCGCCGGCAGCCACGAGCTCTCTCAACGCGGCCGGTCGCTGCTGGAGGTCCAGCCCGATGAGCATTCGCCACACCGTCGGCGGCGCGCAGAACGCCGTGACCTCGTGCTCGCGCAGGAGGCGCAGCAGGACAGCGGGATCGAAGCGGGCGTAGTTGTAGGCGACGATCGTGGCCTGCGCGAGCCACGGGGCGAAGAAGTTGGACCATGCGTGCTTGGCCCAGCCCGCCGAGGAGATGTTGAGGTGCACGTCCCCCGGCTGGAGGCCGATCCAGTACATCGTGGACAGGTGTCCCACGGGATAGGAGCGGTGGGTATGGGCCACGAGCTTCGGGCGGCTCGTGGTGCCGGACGTGAAGTACAGCAGGAGCGGGTCCTCCGTGGCGTTGCCGGGGTGCGGCATAGGAGCGGCGGGCCGCTCGTACGCCGCGGACAGGTCGATCCACCCTTCCGTCGCCTCGCCGGTGACGATCCGGAGGTAGTCGCCGGGCACCTCGGCGAACTTCACCGCGTCCGCCGGGTCGCAGATGACCGCCCGCGCCCGGCCGCGCTCGATCCGGTCCTCGAGATCGTGGGCCCCGAGCGCGGTCGTGGTCGGCATGATGACGCCGCCGATCTTCATGATGCCCAGCATCGAGTCCCAGAGCTCGATGCGGTTGCCGAGCATGACGATGACGGGATCGCCAGGCCCCAGGCCCATGTCCCGCAGGGACGCGGCCACCTGATCCGAGCGGTCGACGAGCTGGGAGAACGCATACGCAGTGGACCGGCCGTCTTCCTCGACGAGGATCAGGCCGGTGGCGGGGTTAGCCCGTGCCCACACGTCGAACCAGTCGTGCGCCCAGTTGAAGTCCGGTCCCACGTCCGGCCACCGAAAGAGTTCGACGGCGCTCGCGTAGTCGGTGCGCATACTGAGGAGTCGGTCTCGCGCCGCCATCAGCGCCTCGCCACCCGGTGACATCGTGGTCGTCCCTCCCTCGCGCATCTCATCGCTTGGGCGCGTCGGCCCCATCGTGCCCGAGACCTGCGCGCCCGGGAAGACACCACCGCTGGACACCTTCCTCCGGCCACGCCTAGGGTGAGGGCCCCGCCGCGGCACAAGGCCACTCCGGGCGAGTGGAGAGGCTGACTATGAGGCACGCGAGTTCTGCGGCAGTCATCGCACTGGCCGTCGGAGGGGCGCTCCTCGTCGCGCCGGCAAGCGCTGCTCCCCTTCCCGTGGCCAGTGATTCGGTCGTCCAGGCCACGCCCACGCGCGCGGACCAGCGACCCAACTTCATCATCATCCAGACCGACGACATGATCGCCGACGACCTCAAGGTCCTGCCCGCCGTCAAGGCCCTTCTCCAGGACAAGGGGGCGACGTTCACCCAGACGCTCACGCCGTTTGCCCTGTGCTGTCCCTCGCGCGCGGTGATGATGACCGGGTGCTACCCCCACAACACCAAGGTGAACGGCAACTTCCCGCCCGATGGGGGCTTCAAGGCCTGGGAGGAGAACAACGGCGAGCGCTTCGTCGCCTTCTGGCTGCGCCGCGCCGGTTACCACACGACCCACATCGGCAAGTACATCAACGGCTACGGGATGTACAACCGTCCCGTCAAGAAGGTGCCGTCCGGATGGAGCGAGTGGCATGGCTCGGCCGATCCCTCGACGTACCAGATGTACGGCTACCGCCTCAACGAGTTCGTCAACGGCAAGTCCACGACCACGATGTTCGGCGACTTCTACACCGAGGAAGCCAGGAACTACGGGACCGACGTCTACACCACCAAGGCGCTGGAGTTCCTCCTCCGCCAGCAGCGCAGCCCCCGGCCGTTCTACCTCCAGGTCGCCTACCTCGCCCCGCACGTGGAGACCTATCCCCTGATCGACGGCGTCTGGAAGGGCAGCTGGGCCGATGTCGACAAGCCCGAGCCTGACTCGGGCATCAACATCGAGTCGATTCCGCCGCGCCCCGCGCTGCGGCACCAGAACCTCCTGCCCAACGTCGAACTCCCGAAGGACCCCAGCTTCAATGAGGCCGACCGCTCGGACAAGCAGTCCTTCGTGCGCAACCTTCCGCCGCTGTCCGACGAGACGATTGCCGACCTCGAGGCCGACAACCGGTCGCGCAAGCTCTCCCTGCTCGCCGTGGACGAGGGCATCGCCGCCATCGTCGATGTCCTGAGGAGGACCGGGCAGCTCGACAACACCTACATCGTCTTCATGGGCGACAACGGCTACATCCTCGGCCAGCACGCCATCACGTATGGAAAGTACTTCCCCTATGAGCCGGCACTGCGCCTGCCCATGATCATCCGGGGCCCCGGCATCGACCAGCAGGTCGTGAAGGGGATCACGTCGGAACTCGATGTCGCGCCGACCGTGCTCGAGCTCGCGGGCGTCGAGCCCACACGCCCCATCGACGGGGTATCGCTGGTGGACCGCCTCATGAAGGGCCGCCCCCTGGCCTCGCGGACGATCCTGCTGTCGAGCGGGCCGCAGAAGTCGGCGAACGGGACGAACCTCCCGCTCTTCGACGGGGTCCGCACGGCCCGGTACTCGTGGTGGGTCTACGAGGACGGGTTCGAGGAGATGTACGACCTGCGCAAGGACCCCTACCAACTGCAGTCGGTCGCGAAAGACCCGCGCTACGCCGCGGTGCGGCTCGCGCTCATGGAGGAGTGGGAGCGACTGAGGGACTGCCAGGGCCCGGCGTGCCAGGCGCCCACCCCACGGCTGCCCGAGCCGACGCGGTAGGTCGCCGTCAGGGCAGGGGCGGGATGCGCGAGCAGGCCTCGTCGACCTGACCCCGGGTGACCCCCAGCGTCTCGCCCGTGGGGTCCGCGGCGAGCGCCTGCTTGGACAGCGCGAGGCCCGACTCGAGCTCGGACATGCCGGGCAGGTCGGGATAAGCCGCGACCACGCCGTCCACGATCGTCACGGCCTCCTGGAGCTTGGCCGCCGATTCCTCCGGGGGAGTCCCCGGCGCGACTGCGGCGCGGACGAGGTCGCACGCGTCATTGAGCTGTCGGGCCGCCTGCACGGTGTCGGCCGCCTGCCCGACGGTGTCGCGCCCGCTCTCGAGAGCGTCGCCGGCCGCCCCCACGGCATCACCGGCCGCGTCCACGACTCCCCCGGCCGCCTCGGCAAACCCGCCCGCGGCGGCCACGAGGTCGCGGCCCGCGCCGACGGCATCCCTGCCCGCCTCGCGCAGCGGCTGCACGACGACGAAGGCCGCGAGCACGACGGCCGCGGCCAGGAGCAGGACGAAGAGGCGCTTCATTGCCCTTCACGGTACGAAGCGCCCCGCGGTGGACGCAAACGGGCGCGCGGGCCGTGACCGTTCGGAGACTGTGAGGCAGGACACCCCCGGGTGCGCGTCACCCCCACCAGAAGGAGGCGGCGATGCACGCGTAGAGGCCCACGAGGATGACGCCCTCGACCCAGTTCGACGTGCCGTCGAACACGACAAAGAGCACGAGGACGACGGCGAGGAGCAGGACCCCGAGCAGCAGGGGGCTGAAGACCAGCGTGAACGTCGCCGCGCCCACCAGCGGGGCGGCGAGGACGAGCACGGGGGCGACGAGCAGCGCCACCTGCAGCGGGGACTGGAGGATGATCTGCAGCGCGTAATCCGCCTGGTTCTTGGCAGCCAGCTGGATGCCCACGACGTTCTCCACCGCGTTGCCCGCGATGGCGACGATGACGAGGCCGGCGAAGGCCTCCGAGATGCCGAGCGCGTCCATCGTGGGCGTGAGTGCCTCCACGAACCAGTCGGACACGAGGGCCGCGCCCACGGCCGTGATCGCGAGTACCACCAGCGCGAAGGCGAAGGGCCAACCCGCGTGGCCACCTGTCTCGCCGACCGCGGACTCCACCTCGGCCGAGCGCAACGCGCCCGGTCGTCCCCGGTCGAAGTCCTCGGCGAGGCGCCCGGGCCGCAGCTGCGCGTAGACGGACAGTCCGAACACGATGAGCATCACGATGGCCACGAAGACCGACAACTCGCGCTCGTGCCCGGCGGCCGGCGTGTGCAGGGCGGACGTGAGTGTGGGGATCGCGAGAATCGCCACCGAGAGCAGGAGCAGGATCCCGATGCTCTGCGCCGATCCCATCGCGAAGCGCACGACGCCATGCCGTACTCCGCCCACGACGAACGCCAGCCCGAGGACCAGCAGGATGTTGGCGAGGATCGAGCCCACAATGGTGGCCTGGACCACGGTGAAGAGGCCCGCCTGCAGGGCGAAGAGGGTGACGAACAGCTCGGGCAGGTTGCCCAGGGTGGACTGCAGGATGCCCGTCGCCCCGGGACCCAGTCGACCGGCGAGTCCGTCCACCGAGCGCCCCACCACTGAGGCCATGGCGGCGAGCGCGAGGGCGGACAGGAGGAAGACCAGGGGGCTGGGCGCGCCCCCGAGCGCCGAGGCACCGGCCGCCAGGGCGACCACCAGGGTCACGGCGAGCAGGATCCGGTCCCGGGCGGAGACCGAGGCCAGGGACGTCGACACGGCCGTCATCATGCCGCAACGGCCGACGCACGGCGGTCCGGTTCGCGAGGATGGGCCGGAGGCACGACCGGCACGCACACGAGCGGAGCGACCCCACGCCATGACCATGACGATCCGATCCGGGCCCTGGGATGTCCCCCGGATCGAGGCATTCCTCGCCGACACGGTGATCCCCATCCGCATCGCCAGCGCGGGGCGCGTCTCGCCCTTGGTGCAGTCGCTGTGGTTCCTGTACTCCGACGAGGCGCTGTGGTGCTGCACCCAGCGGGACGCGCTCCTCGCGCGACGGCTGCGCGCGGACGCGCGATGCGGATTCGAGGTCTCTCCCGACTCACCGCCCTACCGCGGCGTGCGCGGGCACGGCAGGGCGGAACTCCTGCCCTCGCGGGCCGCCGACGTGCTCCCTGCCCTCATCGAGCGCTACCTCGGCGACGCCGACGCACCACTCGCCGCCTGGCTGCTCTCGCGGCTGGACACCGAGGTCGCCGTACGGATCCACCCGCTCACGGTGACGACCTTCGACTACTCCCCGCGCATGGGCTCCTAGGGTTCGTCACGGGTCGTACGCAGGGCTAGGGGACGAGGATCACCTTGCCCGAGGTCCGGCGCGCACGCAGGTCCTCGTGCGCCCGGCGGGCCTCCGCGAGCGGGTACTCCGGCCCCGGCAGCGGGCGGAGCTGCCCCGAAGCGACCAGCGACACGAGGTCGCGCAGCGGCTGGATCACCATCCCGACCGGATCCACGCGCATGCAGTCGACGAGCCAGAATCCGACCACGCTGTGCGAGCCGACCATGAGCGACGTGGGCGGGATCGGCGTGGCAGCTTCGCGAGACGCCATCCCGTAGACCACGAGACGCCCGAAGGGCGCGAGGACCGCCAGCGATGCGTCGGTGGTGCGCCCGCCCACCATCTCCAGCACGATGTCGACGCGCTCTCCGCCGTTGGCGGCGCGGATCGCCCCCTTGAGGTCCTCGGCTCCCGCGTCGATCGCGACGTCGGCGCCGCGCTCGACGGCCTGGGCTCGCTTCTCCTCGGTGGAGGCCACGGCAATGATGCGGCCGGCGCCCCACAGGCGCGCGAGGGGGACCACGAGGCTGCCCACGCCACCCGCGGCGGCATGCACGACGACCGATTCCCCCGGGACCATCCGTGCGGACGTCCTCAGCAGGTGCCAGGCGGTGAGCCCCTGGACCAGGAGGCTGAGCGCCTCGGCATCGCTCACGTTGTCGGGGATGGGGAACACCGCCTCGCGCGACACCAGGGCCTTCTCCGCGTAGCCGCCGCCCCCGACGGCGGTGAACCCGCAGACGCGCTGGCCGTCCGGCAGCGTCCCCGCCACCTCGGCACCCGGGATGAACGGGAGCGTCTGCTCGGAGAGGTAGGAGTTCTCTGCGGCATGCGTGTCGGCGTAGTTGACACCCGCCGCCGTGACGTCGAGGACCTCAAGTCCTCCGGCGGGCTCCGGATCGGGAACGTCGACGTACTCGAGGACCTCGGGCCCGCCGAAGCGGCTCACCTGGATGGCATGCATCCGGCGAGCCTAGGGGACGCACTCTCCGCCGTCGCAGCACGGCTGGATGTAGTGGCAGCGCGGGCAGAAGTCCTTGCCGCCGCGACGCTCGAGGTCAACGGACTCGCAGGCCGGGCATGCGCCCGGGGCACCCATCACGCGATCGACGCTAGCCAAGCGGGCCCTGCCTGGGAAGCCGCGACACGACGGTGTCCCCGACAACGACCCTCATCCGAGCGCGCATGCGCGGCTTCCGCCCGGCGCACCGGGGATGCCCGGCTCGGGGGCGACGAGAGGGGAAGGGCCCGCTAGAACTGCACGGTCGGCGCGCTGCGCCGACCCTCGTCCGGCTCCTCGTAGAACTCCCGCTTGCCCACCTTGGCAACTCCGGTGAACCACATCGACGGGATCGTCGTGACGGCGGTGTTGAGCTTGACCACGGAGTCGTTGTAGTACTGCCGCGCGAACTGCAACTGCCCCTCGACGTCGGCCAGCTGCCCCTGCAATTGCTGGAATCCCGCGGTTGCCGTGAGCTGGGGATAGGCCTCCGCAACGGCGAAGAACCGGGTCAGCGCCCCGGTGAGGGCCCCGTCGGCGGCGGACTTCTCATTCAGTGAGCGCGCGGTCTCGGTGCGGGCCCGCGCCTGCGTCACCGCCTGCATGGTGGAGGCCTCGAAGTCGCGGGAGCCCTTGACCGTCTCCACGAGGTTCGGCACCAGATCGGCGCGCTTCGTCAAGAGGGTGTCGATGTCCCCCAGGGCCCCGTCGCACTGGACGTCCAGTCGGCGAAGCTTGTTGAACTGGACGATTCCGACGATCACCAGGATCACGAGGATGGGGATCGCGAGCAGGAAGAGGAGGACCACGAGGGCGCCGAAGATCTCCACGGGCTCAGTGTCGCGCACCGATCGGGCTTCGGGAGGGAATGGGAGGAAAAGGACGACGCCGGCGCCCGAGGGGGGTGGCGCCGGCGTCGTCGCAGGTCGTCAGGCGGGACGGCGAAGCCGCTCGCGGACGACCCGTCCCTGGTGCTTACGGGGCGACGGTGACCTCGATGGTCCAGGTCTCGCTGCCGTCGTTCTTGAACACGTCGATCGTGGCCTTGCCCGGCGCGAGCGCCTCGCCGAACGGCACCGTGACGGACGAGCCGTCGTCCGTGCCGGGCGTGACGGCGACGATCGCGGCGTCGCTGGTCTCGATGCTCCACGCGGTGGGGTCGGAGACGTTGAAGTAGAGGCCGCGGCCGACCGTGGTCTCCGCCGTGGTCTGGCCGGGCTCGACGATGACGGGGCCAATCACCTGGCTACCTCCTTGCGGGGACTCACTCGTTGCCGGGGCAGCGGCCGACGAGCTGGAGCTCGAGCTGCTGCCCGACGAGCACGCGGTGAGAGCAGCGCTCCCGCCGACGGCGATCACGGCAGCCGCCGCGGCAGTGAGGACGCGACGAGTGTTGCGGTGCATGGTGACCTCTTCCTTCTCGGCGGGCTTCCCCGCGCTCGTGGTTGCGCCGCCAGTGCGGCTTCCGGTCCTGGGACGGGGGCTCCCCACGGGGGGTTCCCGACCCTCCCGGGATGTGGCCTATTCGTTACCCGCCCCCGCTCGGCGGGCTAGGGGACGACGGTGACGATGTAGCCGACCTGGTCGCCCGCGGGGTTGACCATGAAGACGTCGGTGGTGCCCTCGGCCACGCCCTTGGCGCTGGGGAACTGCCCATCCGAGCCCGGGATCACTTCCACGATCGCGGTGTCGGAACTGCGGATCGCCCAGTCGGTCTCCTCGCCCGCGGGCACCTCGAACTCCGCGATCCCGCCGATTGTCACCGTGACGAGGAGCTCGTCCATGGGCACGACGACCGGGGCGTCGGCCTTGCCGGTGGGCGCAGGGGTCTCCGGGATGAACTCCGACGGCAGGCTCGTCGGCTGGGGAGCCGAACTCGCGGCGCCTTCCGCCGAATCCTGGGCGGTGCATCCCGCCGCGAGGGCAGCCACGGAGAGTCCCATGGCGCACAGGGCGAGGAGGGGACGACGGCGAGACATAGGACGAGGATACCCCTCCGCAGAGACAGGCCTAAAGTCCATGCGCGGGCAGGGCACGGGGCACCACACTGAGGCCATGACGAGCCGTCGCAAGCCGTCCCCGCGCTCCCCCAGCGCCCCCCGGGTGGAGTTCGAGGACACCACGCCGTACGACGCCTACGTCCGCTCGTCCACCCTCGCCAGCCTGCAGCGCACCCTGACCGACGAGCCCGGGGAGTACATGTTCCTCGTCTGCTCGCAGATCATGGAGCTGTACTTCAACCTCATCGCCTATGAGTGGCGGACCGCGCAGCGCTTCCTGCGCGAGGACGACCTCGACGAGGCCCTCGTCGCACTCCGCCGCGCCAACGACCACTTCACGGCGCTCAATGCCTCGTGGATCAGCTTCCGCTGGATGACGCCGACAGACTTCAACGCCTTCCGCGACGCGCTCGGGGAGGCCTCCGGCTTCCAGTCCTTCCTCTACCGCCACCTGGAGTTCCTCCTCGGCTTCAAGGACCCTGCACTGCTGCGCCCGCACAAGAACGTGGCCGGAGACCACTACGACGATCTCGTCGCCGCGTTCGAGGCCCCGAGCCTGTACGACGACGTCCTCGCCTACCTGTCCCGGAAGGGCTACCCCGTCCCGGAGGACGTGCTCGGGCGGGACATGGCCACCACCTACGAGGCCCACGACGGCGTCGAGGACGTCTGGGTCGCCCTCTACGGCGCCACGGGGCACGTGGACCCGCTGCGGCAGCTCGGGGAGGCGCTCACCGACGCCGCGCAGCAGTTCAGCGACTGGCGCTATTGGCACCTCATGGCGGTGCGCCGCGCCATGGGGGCCAAGGGCGGGACCGGGGGCTCGGCGGGCCTGGCCTGGCTCGAGCGAAGCCTCCAGCGGCAGGCCTTCCCCGAGCTGTGGTCGGCACGGACCAGAATCTGACCCATGCGGGACTACGACGCCGCGCTCGACGCGGCCGATCCGGGCTGGCGCGACGAGTTCCACGTCCCGCGCTGGGGTGAGTTGCCACGGCATACCGAGGCGTCGCCACACGACCCGGGCGCGGCGTACCCCGAGATCGCCTACTTCGCCGGCAACTCCCTCGGGCTCCAGCCGAAGGCGACGCGTCCCGCCCTCGAACTCGAACTCGACCGGTGGGAGCACTGGGGCGTGGAGGGCCAGCTGGAGGGCCCGCGTCCGTGGAAGGACTACGACGACGACCTCAAGGAGCCGGCGGCGCGTCTCGTCGGGGCCTCCCCCGATGAGGTGGTCATCATGAACTCCCTCACCGTCAACCTGCACGTGCTCATGGCGACCTTCTACAAGCCTCAGGGGCGGCGCACCAAGATCCTCATGGAGCACCTGGTCTTCCCCTCCGACGGCTACGCCATCGCCTCGCAGGTCGAGTGGCACGGCCTGGATCCCCAGGACCACGTCGTGCGGCTGCGACCGCGGCCGGGCGAGGACATCCTGCGCACCGAGGACGTCATCGCGGCTGCCCGCGAGATCGGCGACGAACTCCAGCAGGTGATCTTCAGCGGGGTCAACTACCTCACCGGGGAGTGGATGGACATGCCCGCCATCACCGCGGCCGGGCACGAGGTCGGCGCGGTGGTCGGCTGGGACCTCGCCCACGCGGCTGGCAACGTCCCGCTGGCGCTGCACGACTGGGAGGTCGACTGGGCCGCCTGGTGCTCGTACAAGTACCTCAACTCCGGGCCCGGCGCGATGGCGGGCGCCTTCATCCATGAGCGCTACGCGACCGACCGTCACACCCACCGGCTCGCCGGCTGGTGGGGCACGGATGCCGACATCCGCTTCGAGATGCGCGAGACCTTCGACCCCCCGGCCACGGCGGACGCGTGGCAGGTCTCCAACCCCTCGATCTTCTCCATGTCCCCCGTCGAGACCTCGCTGAAGATCTTCGACCGCATCGGCATGACCGCCCTGCGCGAGCGCAGCCTGCGCCTGACCGGCTATCTGCGCGAGCTCTTCGACGAGGTCATCGCGGACGTGGGTTCCGACGCGATGTCGATCGTGACCCCGGCCGACCCGCAGCGACACGGCTGCCAGTTGTCGGTGCGCTTCACCACCGACATCAAGGCCCTGGCGGCGACCCTGCGCGACGAGGACGGGGTCGTCGCGGATACGAGGAAGCCCGACATCATCAGGTTCGCGCCGGTCCCGCTGTATTCGACGTACCTGGACTGCTGGCGAGCCGCGGACGCCCTGCGCCGCCGGCTCGGCTGACATGCGCCGTCTCGTCGAGCCGTACGGCGACCACCCCCGGCAGTTCGGCGAGTGGTTCCTCCCGGACGCCGAGCGTCCGCCCCTCGTCGTCCTGCTCCACGGCGGCTACTTCCGGCCCGTGTGGCGCCTGGACCTCGAGGAGAGCACCGCCCTCGACCTTGCAGAGCGAGGCTTCGCGGTGTGGAGCGTGGAGTACCGGACCTACGAGTTCCCGTGGCCCACGGCGATGCTCGACGTTGCCGCGGGCATCGACCAGGGCCTGGCGGAGGCGGCCGGGCACGGAGTGGACTCCTCGCGCCGTGCTCTCCTCGGCCACTCCGCCGGAGGCGCCCTGGCCGCCTGGGCGACGTCACGGCGCAGCCTCCCCGCCGATCGCCCGGGGTACGCCGCGGACAGCCCCGGGTTCGATCTCGTCGTCCTGCACGCTCCCGTGGCCTGCCTGGAGATCGGCAGCCGCGAGGGCCTGGGCGACGGGGCGATCAACACGTTCATGGGGGGGAGGCCGGAGGATGTGCCCGAGCGGTACGCCGCGTGCGACCCGCACGCGCTCACGCCGGACCCGGGGGGACGGCGCGTCCTGCTGCACGGGGACGCCGACGTCGACGTCCCCGTGTCGCAGAGCGAGACCTACCTCGCGCATCTGCGCCGCCACGGGATCGATGCTGATCTCACCGTGATCCCCGGGGACACCCACTACGAGATCCTCGACCCGACCTCGAGGGTCTCCGGCCTCCGCCGTGACCTGCTCACCGAGATCCTGCGGCCAGGAGCAGAATGAGTGACGTGACAGCCAAGGTCGTTCCCGGCAAGGCCACGCCCCGCGGGGCCTACCCGCACGTCAAGATCGTGGGGAACCAGGTCTGGGTCTCGGGCACCAGCAGCCGCAGGGCCGACGACACGTTCGCCGGAGTGGAGACCGCCCCGGACGGCAGCGTGAGACTCGACATCCGCGCGCAGACGCGCGGGGTCATCGAGAACATCGGCGACATCCTTCGCTCGGTCAACGCCGACCTGTCCGACCTCGTCCAGGTGACGACGTACCTCGTCGACATGGCCGACTTCGCGGGGTACAACGAGGTCTACGCCGAGTTCTTCGACTACACCGGGCCCACGCGCACCACGGTGGCCGTACGCGAACTACCCCATCCCCATCTGCTCATCGAGATGACAGCGGTAGCAGTCCGCCAGCCGGACAGGGAGGAATAGCCATGTCGGACCTCACCAAGACCCTCAACTTCGATGCCTGGGTGGCCGAGCACGGCCCCTCGCTCAAGCCTCCGGTCGCCAACAAGGAGATGTTCCCCGGGCACGAGGACTTCATCGTCATGGTGGTCGGCGGCCCCAACCAGCGCACCGACTTCCACGTCGACCCCTACGAGGAGGTCTTCTACCAGGTCAAGGGCAACATGCACGTGAACCTCATGACGCCCGACGGCCCGGCCCGCGTGGACGTCCGGGAAGGTGAGATGTGGGTGCTGCCGCGCAACCTGCCCCACTCGCCGCAGCGTCCCGAGGAGGGATCCATCGGCCTGGTGTTCGAACGGCCGCGCGAGGAGGGCACGCTGGAGAAGTTCCAGTGGTACTGCCCGGACTGCAACGCCAAGATCTACGAGGTCGAGCTCCAGGTCCGCGACATCGCCGCCGACCTTCCTCCGATCTTCGAGGCGTTCTACGCCGATGAGTCCGCGAGAACGTGCGCGTCCTGCGGGCACGTGCATCCCGGCAAGGGCTGACGTTGCCGGTCATCGACGCCCACTCCCACCCCGTGCCCCGGGGGTGGCCGGACCTGGCCGAGGTCACGGGCGACCCCGAGCCGTGGCCGCGCCTGCGGGTCGAATCGGAGCGGGAGGCGATGATCCTCATCGGGGACCGGGACTTCCGGCGCATCACGAGCCAGTGCTGGGATCCCGAGGTCAGGGCCGAGGACATGGACGTCGATGGCGTGGACATCCAGGTCGTGTCGCCCACCCCGGTCTTCTTCTCCTACGCGAGGTCCGGTGACGCCGCCGCCAAGGTGGCGCGGATCGTCAACGACCTGACCCTGGAGATCTGCGCCGGC